>DATMZB010000415.1:0-7295 GCA_035560655.1 Methanotrichaceae archaeon
ACCTGGAAAGGTTTGACGGTTCTTCTCCGATTAATTTTCTCATTCTTCAGCGATTGCTTTACAGACCAGCCCCGAATTTGATTATGGCATAGCGATCCTACATTGGATTAAAGACACATAGGACTGCATCGCAAAGATATAACTGTCTAGAATGCTCTAATTAGATCTCATGTCGACCTGCTCTCTGTCGATACAGAGCCGTCTGGTATTATCCTCAGAGAAATTTAACATCATCATTGGAGTTTGAAACTTTGACCCAGCTCGAAACCTTGAGCCAGCCAAATCATGGAGAAGTTATCTCAGTCCGGGGCAGCGTGATAGATGCCCGTTTCACCAGCACTATTCCTGAGATCAACCACCTCCTCACTGCAGGCGATGGCGGCAATGTGAAGATAGAGGTTCTGGTTCACATCAACTCCGAGACTGTGAGAGGAATTGCCCTCACCCCTGTGCAGGGCCTGGCCCGGGGCTCGACAGTCACAGACACAGGCAAACCAATAATGGTGCCTGTTGGCGAAAAGCTGCTTGGAAGGGTCTTCAATGTATTTGGCTCGCCCATAGATTACCTCGGGGATATAGAGGCCAGAGAGCTTAGATCGATACACCAGGATCCTGTCTCTCTATCAGAGCAAACCACCACCACCGAGGTCTTCGAGACAGGGATAAAGGCCATAGACGTCCTGGCTCCCCTGGAGCGCGGAGGCAAGGCCGGGCTCTTTGGAGGCGCTGGCGTCGGCAAGACCGTCCTGATAATGGAGCTGATCCACAACATGGCCGGCAGGTATGAGGGGATCAGCATCTTCTGCGGGATAGGCGAGCGCTGCCGGGAGGGCGAGGAGCTCTACCGCGAGGTGAAAAAGGTGGGGGTCCTTGACAAGGCCGTGATGGTCTTTGGCCAGATGAATGAGCAGCCCGGAGCCAGGTTTCGAGTCGGCCACACTGCCCTGACCATGGCCGAGTACTTCAGGGATGATGCAAAACAGGACGTCCTGCTGCTGATAGACAATATATTCCGCTTCGTTCAGGCCGGGTCGGAGGTCTCGGGACTCATGGGCCAGCTTCCCTCGAAGGTGGGATACCAGCCGACTCTTGGTACGGAACTTGCAAAGCTCGAAGAGAGGATCTGCAGCACCAGGACCGGGGCCATAACCTCAGTACAGGCAGTGTATGTGCCGGCTGACGATTTCACAGATCCTGCAGTCGAGCATACCTTCGGCCACCTCTCTGCATCAGTCGTCCTCTCAAGAAAGATGTCCAGCCAGGGGCTGTACCCATCTATCGATCCGCTGCAGTCAAGGTCCAAGATGCTAAATCCTGGAATAGTTGGAGAAAAGCACTACCGCATAGCTCAGAGGATACGCAAGACCCTTGCCACGTATGAGGACCTCAAAGATATCATTGCAATGCTGGGGCTTGAGGAGCTGTCTGAGGATGATAGGAAGGTCGTAAACAGGGCTCGAAGACTTGAGCGGTTTTTGACTCAGCCGTTTTTTGTTACTGAGAAGTTCACGGGCCATGCAGGCAGGATGGTCAAGCTTCAAGATTCCCTCGATGGGTGTGAGGCGATCCTCAATGATAAGTTTGCGGATTATCCAGAGAGGTCTCTTTACATGATAGGAGACATCTCAGAGGCAAAGAAATGAAGCTGAAGGTCTTCCTCCCCACAGAGATCCTCATAGATCAGGAAGTGACCAAGGTGACTGCTGAGGCTGAGGATGGATCATTCAGCCTGCTTCCCAGGCACATAGACTTCGTCTCGGCGCTTGTGCCGGGGATACTCTCTTTTGAATCTGGAGGCGGCGAGGAGTTTCTGGCAGTGGACGAGGGAATTCTTGTCAAGTGCGCCTCTGATGTAATGGTCTCAACCAGAAGGGCTGTGAGAAGCAAAAATCTGGGGGAGATGAGGCAGGTTGTTGAGAAGGAGTTCAGGACAATGAATGAGCGGGAGAAGAAGACACGCTCTATTCTGGCCAAGCTCGAGGCTGATTTTGCCAAGCGTTTCTTGAAGCTCAAGGAGCAGGACTGATGGCAGATCTGCATGATGAGCCAGGGGATGTGCCCGGCATGGAGCCAGGCGAGATGACTTCTGAGAGACCTGGCGCGGATACAGATGAGATGACTTCTGAGAAAACCGGTTCTGGCATGGAACCTGTTATGTTCCACGATGGTGCATTTGCCAGGAAGGTAGGCCTAAAAGAAGACCGCAAGATCAAGGCCAGGAAGGAAAGAGGCAAAGGCATCTGGTTTGGTCTGGGTACCATGGGCATGATAGGGTGGTCTGTGGCCGTTCCCACGCTGATCGGCGTGGCACTGGGAGCCTGGCTGGATTCCAGGTATCCGGGGCAGATCTCCTGGACTCTCACGTTTTTGTCCATTGGACTGGCAATAGGATGTGCCAATGCCTGGTACTGGGTCAGGAGGGAGCAGAAGGGCATCTCCGGGGGCGAGGGCCGTGATTGAGATTCTCTTGCTGGCACTGAGCCTGGCATGCGGCATGGCTCTTGGAATCATCTACTTTGGAGGGCTGTGGCTGACGCTCCAGAGGCTCACGACAACTGGCCGTCCTGCCGTTCTGGCACTGGGCAGCTTTCTTTTGAGGTCCGGTGCGTGCATACTTGGGTTTTACCTCTTATCAGGAAACGGCCTTGAGGGCCTGGCTTGCGGCCTGGCAGGCTTTGTACTGGCGAAGGTGGCCCTGATTCACAGGTGGGGGTTCAATGCCGATGCGGATGCGGGCACAGACAAGGCGGTGGACTGAATGGTAGAGATCACCCCAGATGATATCGTCATATTCAAGTGGGGTTTTATGACGATCAATGATACCATAGCATTCACCTGGGCGGTGATGGCACTGCTGGTCATTCTGGCCTGGCGCTTCACTCGCCGCCTGTCAGTGGAGCCGCCCTTCTCTAGATCTCAAAGCCTGCTTGAAACCCTGGTAAGCTACATGAGGGATCAGATAAGGGAGATCTCTCAGTCCAGCCCTGATAGCTACCTGCCCCTGGTTGGAACTCTGTTCCTGTTCATATCCGTATCCAACCTGCTCGATATAGTTCCTGGCTACCACACGCCCACAGGCTCGCTCTCCACCACTGCAGCTCTGGCCATCTGCGTCTTCTTTGCAGTTCCCATCTACGGAATCGCCAGGGAGGGCGTCCGAAGCTATTTCAGTCACTATGCAAAGCCCACGGTCTTGATGCTGCCGTTCAATATCATAGGAGAGATCTCACGAACCCTTGCCATGGCTGTGAGGCTCTTTGGAAATATGATGAGCGAGACCATGCTGATAGCCATATTGCTGACTATTGCGCCGCTCTTCCTGCCCGTGATTCTGGAGCTGCTGGGCCTTCTTATAGGCCAGGTCCAGGCATATATCTTCGCAGTTCTGGCCACTGTCTACATAGCCTCAGCCAGCTCAAATCATGAGAACAGTGCTAAATCATTAAAGGGGGAATCTTAATGGTCACGGTTGACGTTACAAGTGTAAATACCATAGGCATGGCCTCCATAATTGCATCAGGAGTGACCATGGCCATAGGATCTATAGGTCCTGCAGTAGGAGAAGGCTGGGCGCTCTCCAGGGCGCTGAGTGCCATTGCTCAGCAGCCTGACGAGGCCAATACCATCACAAGGACGCTCTTTGTGGGGCTGGCCATGGTAGAGTCCATTGCCATCTACTGCTTTGTGATATCCATCATACTGATCTTTGCAAACCCCTTCTGGAACTATGTGGCAAAATAGAGGGACGGAGCTAGCGTGCCGCTGATCGACTATTTCACAACCTTTGCCCAGATCATCAACTTCCTGGTGCTGGTGTTCCTGCTCAGGCACTTCCTGTACAGGCCAGTGATCAAGGCCATGGATGAGCGGGAGCAAAAGATAGCCACCAGGCTGAAAGAGGCCGATCAAAAGAAGGCTGAGGCTGAACAGGCGACTGAATCCTACCGCAAAACGGAACAGGAGCTGTCGATCAGGCGCACTGAGATGATGGCCAGTGTTGAAGCTGAGGTTCAGGCTGTGAGAAGCGATCTGATGAAGAAGGCTCGTGAGGAGGTTGAGGCGAGCAAAGCGTCATGGTTCCTAGCGTTAGAACGCCAGAAAGAGGATTTGCTATCAGAGATGAGCCGGCGCGCTGGAGATGATGTATATGATATTGCCAGGCGTGCCCTTCAGGATCTGGCCAGTGAAGATCTGGAGATGCATATAATTGATTCATTTATCAGGCGCCTGCAGAGCCTGAGCGATGCTGAAAAAAAAGCACTCAGAGAGTTTTCGAGAGATCAGGAAGGGAAGGTTCTTGTGAGGAGCGCATTTGATCTTCCGGGCCCAGTGCGGCAGAAGATCGCAGAGGCCATGAGAGGTCTGACCGGCAGAGATGTGTTGATGCAGTTTGAGTCAGACAAGAAACTGATCTCCGGGATTGAGCTCAGCGCCAACAACATAAGGATAGGGTGGAGCATTGCCGGATACCTGGATGATCTGAGATCTGACCTATCTCAGGCCATGGAAGAGAAGATCGCCGTTGAAAAGGCTGCTTAAGGGAGAAGGCGCTTTGAATTTTGATAAAGGCGGAGATGAGAAGTTCAGTGGAGCCTTAAGCGAGGCCCTTTCGGCCATCAACCATTCTCTGGAAGAGCATACGCCTCAAATGAAGGTTGATGAGTTTGGGATAATCTCTTTTGTAGGCGAGGGCGTATCCCGAATCAAGGGCCTGCCTGGTGTGAGATCCGACGAGCTCATCAGCTTCCCGGGCGATAAGCTTGGCATTGCCTTCAACCTGGACCAGGAAGACGTTGCAGTGGTCATGCTCGATGAGAGCACCGGCATCAATGCCGGTGGGGAGGTACGACGCACCGGAAGAGTCATGGACGTTCCTGTGGGCGAGGAACTGCTGGGCAGGGTGGTGGACGCCATGGGAAGGCCGCTTGATGAGGGTGGACCCATCAGGACTGCTGAGAGAAGGCCCATAGAGCGCGAGGCTCCGGCGATCATGGACCGGGCTCCTGTAAACATCCCGCTCCAGACGGGAATTCTTGTTGTGGATGCCATGGTTCCAATAGGTCGTGGCCAGAGGGAGCTGATACTGGGCGATCGCCAGATCGGCAAGACCTCCATTGGACTGGATGCCATAATCAACCAGCGGGATAAGGGTGTCATCTGCGTTTACTGCGCCATAGGTCAGCAGAGGGCAGCAGTGGCTCGGGTGATCTCTGACATCCGCAAGTACGACGCCCTGAAGAGCTGCATCGTTGTTGTGGCTGCGGGCGAGGACCCGCCAGGGCTGAACTATATCGCCCCTTACTCTGCCACTACCATGGCCGAGTACTTCATGGAAAAAGGGCATGATGTTTTGATAATCTATGACGATTTGACAAGGCACGCACGCTCCTATCGTGAGATATCTCTGCTCTTGCGCCGTCCTCCAGGAAGGGAGGCTTTCCCCGGTGACATATTCTATACACATTCGCGGCTGCTTGAGAGGTCCACCCACCTGAAAAGCGGCGGCTCTCTCACGGCTCTGCCAATCATTGAGACCCAGGCTCAGGACATCTCGGCATACATTCCAACCAACCTCATCTCCATTACGGATGGCCAGATCTACCTCTCTCCAGATCTGTATGACCAGGGAGTTCTGCCTCCGGTCGATGTAGGGAGATCGGTGTCCCGCGTCGGAGGAGAGAGCCAGCTCCCGGCATACCGTGAGGTTACAGGCGATCTGCGGCTCTATTACTCCCAGTTCGAGGAGCTGGAGGCGTTTGCCAGGTTCGGGACAAAGCTTGATCCAGAGACCAGAAAGACTCTGGAGAGGGGGAGGCATATCAGAGAGGCATTGAAGCAGCCCCTGCACCAGCCTGTGCCGGCTCCGGAGCAGGTGGCCATACTCATGGCGGCGACTGCAGGCATCCTGGATGACGTTCCACTCGATTTGGTCGCCTCTGCCAAGGAGAAGATCAGAAAGGCGTTTCTGGGTCAGCAGCCGGTCCTTTATAAGAGAATACAGTCTGCTGAGACGCTCAGTCCTGAGGACCGTGAGGCGCTTATTGGCATGGCCAGGGATGCTTTGAAAAAGTGAGCCGATGGGCATTGCAGCCAGAGTTAAAGTTAGCTAATTTTAGAGTCTGGAGTCCTGAGTTAGAAGATCAAGCTATGGCAAGAGGCTGGAGATGGAAGAGCAAGAAGTGCTGAAGAGGAAGGTCAAAAATGCTTCAGAGCTTAAGTCTCTGGTAAAGATAATGAAGACCCTCTCAGCAGCCAACATCCGGGAGTATGGTCGGGCTGCTGAGTCTCTGGCCGAGTACAACAGGACAATAGAGCTGGGCCTTCAGGTGGTCATGATGCACAGGGCAAGAGAGCCTGAGGCAGTCGAGCAGTCCAGTGCGGCCTGGCAGTCTAAGGCGGTCGAGCGCTCCGGTTTGACCGGGCACCCCAGGATGAAAGCTCGTTTGGGGGTTGTGATCTTCGGCTCTGACCAGGGGCTGATAGGCAAGTTCAATGAGCAGATTGCAGGCTTTGCAATTGATAGGCTAAGAGAGATCGAACACGAAGATCTGGCGGCTCTGGCAGTGGGCGAGCGGGTCATTGCCCGCCTCGAAGAGGCTGGTCTGCACATTGAGTCGCATTGCTCCTTCTCAGGGTCCTCTCTTGGCATCACCCAGGTAATGCTCGACGTGCTCCTGAAGGTAGAGGAATGGCGCCTGGACAGAGGAGTTGATCAGATCATCCTCTTCTACAACAGGCCTGCAACAGGTGCAGCTTTTGATCCTCATATGGTCTATCTATATCCTCTTGATACTGCATGGCTGAGAAGCCTGGCAGGGAAGAAGTGGCCCTCACGCACCATTCCAGCATTTTCAATGGGCTCAGATGAGCTATTCTCATCTCTTGTGAGGCAGTACATCTTCTTCTCATTATACAGGGCCTTTGCTGAGTCGCTGGCAAGCGAAAATGCCAGCCGCCTCCTCTCCATGCAGCTGGCAGAGAAGAACATCGAAGGCCACTTAAGCGAGCTCACGGTCCAGCTTCACAGGCAGCGCCAGGATGCTATCACCTCTGAGCTGATGGATGTAGTCACAGGGTTCCTGGCACAGGTCGACGAGGATAGGGGCGGCTAGATACTTTGTTCTTATGATATCTATCATTTGAGTCAGGGCCGCTATATCTATCTATATTCTACATGCACATAGCATCCTTTTTCAGGCACATCGCTGTTTTATCTTTGGGGAGTGGTGAGGGCACAGCGGGAAGACCCCGCCATTCAGGGCAGGGATGAGAGCGCAGCCCTCCCTGCATCTGCC
>DATMZB010000416.1:0-8182 GCA_035560655.1 Methanotrichaceae archaeon
CATCAATACCTCGGGTAAGAAAAAGACGGCAACTGCCAGGGCCACTCTGAAGGATGGAAAGGGCGTCGTGAGAATCAACAAGGTGCCCTTGGACATTTGGGAGCCACGCCTGGCACGGCTCAAGATTCAGGAGCCCGTCCAGATCGCCGGAGATCTGATCAGAGCCATGAATATCGATGTCGTCGTCAGCGGCGGCGGCACGATGGGCCAGACCGATGCGGTCCGAACTGCCATTGCCAAGGGCATTGTGGAGTGGACCGGCGATACGGCGCTGAAAGAGGCATTTTCCGAGTATGACCGAAACCTCCTGGTCAGCGATCACCGGCACAAAGAGCGGAAAAAGTTCGGCGGACTTGGTGCCAGATCAAAGTACCAGAAGTCCTACAGGTGAAACTGCTTGATTCCAGTCAGGTGCTTTTCCTGTGGCAAAGTAGTCTCCCATGTTTGGGAGGAATACCGGGAGCGCATCAAGACCGAGCCTCCCGGCAAAGTCTTAGATGACTTGGGGATAGACAAATACTGCTGCAGGCGCATGCTTCTTGCTCATGTGGAGCTAGTGGAAACGCTGAGGCGGTACCAGTAGAAGGGGGTTGTAGGGTAGCCTGGTCCATCCTACAGCGTTCGGGACGCTGTGACCTGAGTTCGAATCTCAGCAACCCCATCATACTCTTCCTTTTGAGGTGGCTATTTGAAGGGTGAGAAATATACAAGATACGAACGTGCGCGCATCGTAGGAGCACGAGCTTTGCAAGTTTTCATGGGCGCTCCAGTGTTAATTGATACTAAAAATACTGACCCTCTCGAAATAGCGCTAGAAGAGATGAGACTGGGCGTAATTCCCATCACTGTAAAACGCGATCGCTATAGGTAGGTGAATTAGTTGGTAGAAGATGATGTGATAACGGTAGCGGGAGAATACGAGACTCTCATACCAATCGACGAGTACCTCGCCGCGGGCGTGCACATCGGTACTCAGCAAAAGACGAACGACATGATGCCTTATATTTACAGGGTTAGAACGGACGGCTTGTATGTCTTGGATGTTCAGTCCACAGACAAGCGCATCCGGCTGGCCGCCAAGTTCCTGGCCAAGTACGACCCTGCCCGCATTCTGGTAGTATCCGCCAGGCAGTACGGTCAGAGGCCGGCCACCATGTTCGCCAAGGCCATCGGAGCCACGGCCAACGTTGGACGCTTCGTGCCCAATACCCTGACCAATCCCGCCTTCCGGGGCTTTACCGAGCCCGATGCGCTCATAGCCACGGACCCCAGCGGCGATGCCCAGGCAGTCAATGAAGGCGTGGATGTCGGCATACCGGTAATCGCTCTGTGCGATACGAACAACATGACCTCCAATGTTGATCTGGTGATCCCCACCAACAACAAAGGCAGGAAAGCTCTGACGCTTATCTACTGGCTCTTAGCGAGACAAGTGCTGCGCGAGCGCGGCGAAGAAGACAGGTTCAAGTACACTATCTCGGACTTCGAGATGGAGTTTTGATCCTCAATGAGACCTCCGGCTGTAGCAGGCCAGTTCTATCCCAGCAGTGCCGAGGGACTCAAAAGCCAGCTAGACCAGGCCTTTAAGGGCTTGAGCCAAGAAGAGATGCCCATACTGGGGGCAGTAGTCCCCCATGCGGGCTATGTCTACTCAGGGGCAGTGGCAGCAGAGGTCTATGCCCATTTGCCCAAACGGGAGACATATGTTCTCATAGGGCCCAACCACCACGGCATGGGCTCGCCTGTGGCCATGTCTACAGAGAGCTGGAAGACGCCTCTGGGTGTTGTGGATGTCGATACCGAGCTTGCCGATGCCCTTGCAGGGACTATTATAGATCATGACGAAACCGCTCACATTCACGAGCATTCTCTTGAGGTCCAGATTCCCTTCCTGCAGCACAGGTTTTCAGGATTCAAGATACTGCCCATATCCATGGGGCTGCAGGATGAGGAGACCGCAGTAGAGGTTGGCACAATTGTGGGCGAAGCCGTAAAGAAGCTTGGCAGAGACTGCACTGTTATTGCCAGCAGCGATTTTACTCATTACGAGCCCGCAGAGGTGGCCAGGAAAGTCGACTCCAAGCTCATAGAGGCCATACTGAAGATGGACATACCCGAGCTCTACGGCCGTGTCTACTCCTACAGCGCTACCGCCTGCGGCTACGGGCCTATATCTGCAACAATTACTGCCTCAAAGATCATGGGTGCGACCACAGCCAAGCTTTTGCGCTATGCCACCAGCGGAGACGCAGTTGGAGATTACAGCCAGGTAGTGGGTTACGGTGCCATAATATTCACCTGAGGAGGCCTATTTTTTGACTACGGCATCTGCTCCTGGCAAGGTAATACTCTTTGGAGAGCACGCGGTTGTATCAGGAGTTCCTGCCCTTGGCTCGGCTATAGATCTCCGGGCCACGGTGTCGGTGGAAGATCTTCCAGGAAGGGTGGAGATAGATGCCAGCAACCTGAGGCTGATGGTGACAGGCTTTACTGTGGACCCACTTGCAGAGTGCATTCACACTGTTGGGTCGTCCAGAGATGCACTTCTGGCTACCAGGTACATATCTGCGGTTTTGAGGGAGCTCCGTGCAGGGGATCTACGGGTCTCGGTGGAGTCCCGCATTCCGCCCGCAGCGGGCCTTGGGTCTTCTGCAGCCATTGTGGTTGCAACTCTTGCGGCCTTAAACGAGCATCTCGGCCTTAAAATGTCCCGGGAAGAGATCGGATCTGAGTCATACCGCATAGAGAAGCTGGTCCAGCAGGGGCTGGGCAGCCCGATGGACACGGCCCTCTCGACTTTCGGCGGCTACCAGCTGGTCTCGGATAAGATCCAGGCCAGGAAACTGCCGGAGCTGCGCCTTGTAGTCGGATATACCGAGCAGTCACACGATACCAGGACTGAGGTAGCCAAGGTCCAGAACCTGAGGCAGAGCTACCCTGATGTTGTCGAGCCCATATTCCAGGCGATAGGGGCCATATCAAAGAGAGCTCTCGAATCGCTTGAGGAAGGAAGACTAAAAGAGCTGGGGTCGCTCATGAACATCAACCACGGACTGCTTGAGGCACTGGGCGTAGGAACCAGAGAGCTGTCAGAGCTGGTATATGCTGCTCGCGGGGCTGGCGGAGCGCTGGGCGCAAAGCTGACCGGGGCTGGCGGCGGAGGGTGCATGATAGCTCTGCCCCCAGAGGGAGGCGAAGCTGAGATTGCCACGGCCATAAGACAGGCCAGAGGCAGGACCTTTGCAGTGAAAACAGGATGTGAAGGAGTCAGGCTGGAAGGATGAGCCCGGATTTATGGTCAGGATACTGAAGATTGGAGGAAGCATACTCACAGATAAGTCCAAGCCGTCCTGCCCCAGGTCCATGGAGATAGCCAGGATAGCAAGAGAGATAGCTGCAGCTCCCTTTGACCTGGTTCTGGTGCATGGAGCAGGGTCGTTTGGGCACGTTCCTGCCAAGAAGTACGGGCTTCCTGAAAAGTTCAGCCCAGAGGGGCTGGCAATCACCCACGACTCTGTGCTGAAGCTAAGCGGGCTCGTGGTCAAGGCTCTCAGCCGGGCAGGGGCCAGGCCGCTTCCTGTGAGCCCTCTTGGATGCACTCTTCTAAAAGATGATCGCATATATCACATGGACCTGGGTCCTATAAAGGAGATGCTTGGGCGGGGTCTGATCCCAGTTCTTCATGGCGACGTTGCCATGGACGTGACCAGGGGCGCGGGCATAGTCTCGGGAGATCAGCTGGTCTCTCACCTGGCTGTAGCTTTGAAGGCCGACCTGGCCGCCATTGGAACCAATGTAGACGGCGTGCTTCAGGGCGGCACGCCCGTAGAGTCAGTGACCAGGTCCGACCTGTCGGGCCTGGACTTCGGACCCGGGTCAGGCGTGGACGTGACAGGCGGAATGAAGTCCAAGCTTCTGGAGCTTTTAGACCTGGCCGATACGGGCATAGAGTCTCAGATATTCAATGCCGGCCGCGAGGGATTGGTCATGAGGGCCCTCAAAGGAGAGCGTGTGGGAACCATTATTCGGAGGTCTGATTGACCACATCGAGCAGGAAGATGGATCACATCAGGATCTGTCTTGAGGAGCTGGTGGAGGGCGAGGCCCGGCCCTTTGACGACCTGATGCTGGTACACAGGGCCCTGCCTGAGATCGATGCAGATGAGATAGATCTTGGATGCACGTTCCTGGGGCGAAGGCTTAAGGCACCCTTGATGATCACGGGCATGACCGGCGGCCATCCAGATACAAGAGAGATTAACATCAATTTGGCAAGGGCCGCCCAGGAGATGGGCGTAGCTCTAGGTGTGGGCTCTCAGAGGGCTGCACTTGAGGACCCGTCCCAGGTTGAAACATTCTCTGCTGTAAGGGAGGCGGCTCCGGATGTGCCTATAATCGGAAACATTGGAGCAGTCCAGCTCAAAAGGAGCGGTCCCGAGGTTATAACCCGGGTAGCTGAGATGATAGGTGCCGATGCAGTGGCTGTGCACCTCAACTTTCTTCAGGAGTCGGTCCAGCCCGAGGGAGAGAGAGACGGATCACATGTGCTGGAATGCCTGAAAGAGGCAGCCCTTGGCAGAGTACCACTGATCATCAAGGAGACCGGCGCCGGAATCTCAGGAGAGGTAGCGGCTGCAATAGTCCGGTCCGGGATCAGGACCATAGACGTCTCAGGCACTGGAGGCACGAGCTGGTCGGGAGTGGAGGCCTACAGGGCAGACGAGCACGGCGACCAGGAGTCGGCTCTGATGGGCGGCCTTTTCTGGGACTGGGGGATGTCCACACCAGTGTCCATTATCGAATGCTTATCATCAGGAGCAGAGGTGATAGCCTCAGGAGGAGTCAGAAGCGGCCTGGACGTGGCCAAAAGTCTGGCTCTCGGGGCTTCACTTGCAGGAACTGCTCTTCCAATGCTAGAGCCTGCCTCTTCCAGTGCGGATGAGGTGGTCAAAGCCCTGAGGGCTTTTTTAAGGGCTCTGAGAATTGCCATGTTCCTGACTGGCAGCAAAAATATAACAGGCCTCAAGTCGGCGCCAGTAATACTGACCGGCAGGACCAGGGAGACCCTGGAACAGCGGGGCTATGATACTCGAAAATTTTCTATTAGAAGAGAGATGGCAAGATGAAGGAGATAGGAATCATCGCGGTCGGAGGATACGACGAGATCGGCAGAAACATGACCGCGATCAGAATAGGCAACGATATAGTGGTTATGGACATGGGCATCAGGCTCGACCGGGTCCAGATACACGAGGACACCGATGTAGAGTCGCTGCATGCCGCAGATCTGATCGCCATGGGTGCCATCCCCGATGACAGCATCATGGACAACGTCGAAGGCAAGGTTAGAGTCATAGCCTGCACCCACGGCCATCTGGATCACATAGGCGCGATCTCGAAGCTGGCGCACAAATACGATGCGCCGATAGTGGCGACCCCTTTTACAGCAGACCTGATCAACCAAGAGATCAAGTCTGAGAGGATATTTGGCGTGGACAACAGGCTGGTCACGATGACTGCTGGCAAGAAGTACCAGGTCACGCCGGATATTGAGCTGGAGTTCATAAGGGTACAGCACAGCATTGTAGATTGCGTCTTTGCAGCCATACACACTGATCGGGGCATAATCCTCTATGCAAACGACTTCAAGATAGACAGAAACCCAACCCTTGGAGAGCCGCCAGACTTCCCGAGGCTGCGGGCCATAGGAAAAGAGGGCGTCCTGGCTCTAATAACTGAGACCACGAACGCGGCCATATCAGGCAAGACCCCCTCTGAGCAGATCGCCAAGGACCTGGTCTGGGATGTGCTTACAGGCACAGAGGAGACCAGGTCAGGGGTCATGGTCACTACATTCTCGTCCCACATAGCCCGCATAAGGGCGATCATTGAGGCCGCTCACAAGATGGGCAGAAAGCCCGTCCTCCTCGGCAGGTCAATGGAGAAGTACTGGGGAACGGCTGTAAGGACTGGATATGCCGAGAAGGGCGAGGGCCTGGCTGTATACGGCAGGCGCAAGGCTGTTGACAAGGCCTTAAAGAGGATAATGACCGATGGCAAGGAGAAGTACCTTCCAATCATGACTGGCCACCAGGGCGAGCCGGGTGCCATCCTCAGCAGGGTGGCCAATGGCGAGACCGAGTACACTGTGGAGTCTGGAGACAAGGTGGTCTTCAGCGCCGGCATCATACCCCAGCCGCTCAATGTGTCCAACCGCCACACAGTTGTGACCAAGCTCAAGATGCGCGGAGGGAGGATATATGACAACGTCCACGTCTCTGGCCATGCATGCAGAGAGGACCACTGGGAGCTTCTGCGCATGATCAACCCCGAGCACGTCATACCGAGCCACGGCAACCTGATATCTCACGGCAGCTACCTCATGATGGCTGAAGAGACCGGGTACAGCCTTGGGTCCAACATACACCTGGTCAGGAACGGCCAGGAGCTGCTCTTGGAGTAGTGGTGGGAGATGTTAGATGAAGAGATTGGAAAGAGGGCTGCTCTGGTCTCAAAGGCCATAGAAGAGTTCCTCCCTGTAGCTCACCCAAAGGGGCTTTATGAGGCATCCAGGCACCTGGTAGACGCGGGCGGCAAGAGGCTCCGCCCGTCGATGCTCCTAATAGCCGGCGAGGCTGTGGGCGGGGACCCGGGGAAACTGGCCCCGGCTGCTGTATCAATAGAGCTGATCCACAACTTCACTCTCATCCATGACGATATCATGGACAATGCCAATATCAGGAGGGGAAGGCCTTCAGTTCACGTGCTGTGGGGGACCTCAGGCGCAATACTTGCAGGAGACACCCTGTACTCCAAGGCATTCCAGATCCTGGGCCAGACCGATGCCAAAGACGGGCTCATACTTGAGGCCATGGACATCCTCTCAGGGACATGTACGGCCATATGCGAAGGCCAGTGGCTTGACCTGGAGTTCGAAGAGAGGGAGATGGTCTCAGAGGAAGAGTACATGGAGATGATAGAGAAGAAGACAGGAGTCCTGTACGGAGCCTCGGCAAGCATAGGAGCCGTCCTGGCTGGCGCAAGCGCCAAGGAAGCCAAAGGGCTGGAGAGGTTTGGAAGGCTCACCGGCATGGGATTCCAGATCCAGGACGATGTCCTGGACCTCACCGCTCCCGAGAGTGTTCTTGGAAAGAGGCGCGGCGGGGACCTGATAGAGGGCAAGAAGACCCTGATAATGATCCACGCCCTTGGTCACGGCGTCGAGGTGGACGTCTTCGGGCGGCAGGATGCTGCGCCCCAGGAGATAGAGCGTGCCCTCTCCAAGCTTGAGGAGAGCGGGTCCATAGAGTACGCCAGGTCCAAGGCCGTAGAGCTGGTAGATAAAGGAAAGAAGGCTTTGGATGTTCTGCCAAGCTCTGATGCCAGGTCCCTTCTCCTGGAGCTGGCTGACTACATGATCAGCAGGAAGTATTGAGGCAATATGATCAAGAGAGAAGCAGAGCACCTTCTTGAGCACTGGATAGAGCACAATGAGAGCCACAGCAAGTCCTTCAGGGAAAGGGCCCTGCAGATAAGGGACGTGAGCCCGGCTGCTGCAGAGGCAGTGCTGGAGGCTGCAGATCTCATGGACCAGAGCACTCTCAAGCTCAAGAAGGCTTTTGACGCCTTGGAAAAGGATTAGGAGGTTGTTTTAGATGGAGCTAGTTTATTTCTATGATCTGAAGGATAGCGATGTCATGAACAAGAAGATGGACGAGGAGTTCTTCAAGAGGCTGGGCCCCACAATCAGGGACTGCAAGATAATGGGCCTGGAGAAGGAGGGCATGTGCATGTACATCAAGGCCAGGGACGATTTAGTAGAAGAAGCAAAGAAGCTCCTGGCTGATTCGCCTGCAAAGCTGCTCACAGGCGATGAGGGCGATAAGGCTCTCAGGGCCTTCAAGGACGAGTCGGACGCTGCAGAGGGCGGAATGGGCGCCATGTTTGGGTGAGCCCGCCCCGACAGCTTTTTTTATTTAGGCTAACAATGGAGACCAATCCTCTGGAGATGAGACAATAGAGGACATGATCAGCCTGCGGCGACTCTGATAATGTACTTAATTCTTTGGCAGGCATCAGTTTTGATAACTCGCGAAAGATAAAATCTACAGATTGTGCATATATCCATTCATAAGCCAGGGCAAAATTCTGACATTTCAATCTGATATAATTAATCTTAGCC
>DATMZB010000417.1:0-3240 GCA_035560655.1 Methanotrichaceae archaeon
TATCTGTGAAACACACTCTGCCGAGCCTCAGATTAAGAGCGCCAATCATATAAGAGCAAGTCCATGGCCTTGAGTGGAGCCAGCTCCTCGGCTTTTCCTCGAAAGCCGATTTTCACGGCAGATTTACAGATCTCACCTGACCTGCGGACTTATCTCAAGGCTCGCTGGTATCGTCTGGTCCTTCCCGGGAGCCGTCAGCTCTGACCTCTTGCTGTAGGCAATGAAGGCCATGACCAATCCCAGTATCACCAGGCCTATGCCGAATTCGCCGGTAATGTAGCGGGTATAACCTGTGTCGATGGTCAATGGGTTAAAAACATCCTGAATAAACAGGTTATGGGAGGTGTGGAAAAGGACTCCAGTCCAGAGGCTTCCGGACCTGAGCCTGAGCCAGCTCATTACAAATGTTATTTCCACCACTATCAAGGTGAACATGAGAAGCCCAAAGACGGCCGGCGTTCCGGCATTGTAGTCTGCAAAGATAAGCCCGGGATAGTGCCAGGACGCCCAGATCAGCCCTGTGATGAGGCAGGTCTTGGTGAAGCTTGAGGTCAGGTTGAAGAGCCTGGGCACCAGCAGCCCCCTCCAGCCGATCTCCTCGCCAGCGGCGCTGATGATGCCAAAAACTGTGCCGACCAGGATGATCTGCGGCAGATCTTGCATTGGGAACCCCGTCTTAAAGCCACCAAGGCCGCTGAACCACACCGCTGTATAAAGCACTGTGCCGTAGAGGATGGGAATCCCATAGCTCCATATCAGGTACCTGACATCGCCAGGACGCCAGCCCATTCCCCTGAGGGTCCTGCGATACAGGAGGTTGACAGCTATCGCTGCCAGTCCCGGGCACCACATCAGTCCAAGGACGCCATAGCCTCCGTAGATATTCATGGAACGGGTCGATACCATAGGGATGTAAAAGATAATGCTCAATGCAAAAGTCAGCAGTACATATGTGATGACCTCTTTGATGGCCTTGCCTCTATCTTCCATGGATATCCTCCATCATATCTTCCATCCTGACGGGCTTCCAAGCCCCGGCACTGTTAGTACGAACAGTTAGAAGACCTCCGTAGCCCCCTCCACATAAAGGTTGTTATCTTTCAGAACTCGAAATAAAATCTGCGGGCTCGACCCTCAGCGTCACTGCGGGCTTTTCCCTCACCAGGATTAGATCAAGAATAAATAGAGGTAAATCTATTATCGCTGCTTATACTACTGGTTTCTGGAGGGATATACTGTGGATAGTTTGGACAGCAGTTTTGGCATGGACCCAGAATCCGGGCGCTGGCTGATGCTCGCGGCTGCAGCCTTCATCCAGCTCTGCCATGCCATTATCAACGCCTGCCAGGGCAGCTGGATGGTCATAGCACCGGCTGCCATAGCCAGCTACTTCGGCACCGGGGACTTCCCCAGCAGCTACGGGCTGGTCTATTCAGCCTTGGGAGCAGGTGCTTTGATTTACGAGATCCTCTATTCTCTGCAATCTTTCCAGATCACCCCGGAGAGCATTATCGTTTCGGCTCTTCTGGGCCTGATCACAGCCATTGTGCTCATTAAACCACCCCTGGCGCTGGCTGGAAGGACCTCAGATGCCGGCAGGAGTGACAGGAGCATATCATAACAATCATGTCATGACATTCACATTCAGCGTATCTCGGCGGCGTCCAACCAGCATCAAAGCGAGCTATCGCACAGCACAGGGCATGACAACGATGGATAGAGGATATATAAGGAGCCAGGGCAAAACTGCCTGCGTGATAAGTTGAGGGCAGTGAATGCTGGAAAGGCTGAAGGGCAAAGCTGGCTCTCATCCAGGTGAGAACATGAACTATAAACGACTGAAAGTACAGATACTTGGACTTATTATTGCTAATTCATTTATCTTCTCTCCATTCCTGAAATATGTCCCATGCCCAGTTATGAACTGCTATGCATGCCCCCTTGCAGCAGTCTCCTGCCCGGTGGGCACCATACAATCTCTCATATCCCTCGGAACCATCCCCATCTACACCATGGGCCTGCTTGCATTCGTCGGCTCAATGGTGGGCAGGATGAGCTGCGGCTGGATCTGCCCGTTTGGCTTCCTGCAGGAGCTTGCCTACAAGGTCCCGATCTGGAAGCTGAAGATCAGCAACAGATACGCGGCTCTGAGCTATGCATTCCTCGGCCTGGTGTTGCTCTATCCCCTGGCCATGTTCCTGATCCAGGGCCCTGTGGAAAAGTTCACATTATTCTGCAAGCTCTGCCCGGTAGGAACGCTGGAAGGCGGCATCCCCAGCATGCTGCTGTATGAAGGCCTGAGAAAACAGATAGGGCTGCTCTTCATCTCGAAAGTATCCATACTCATGGTCCTGATCGCTCTTGTGACAATGATCAAGATGCCCTTTTGCAGATTTATCTGTCCCCTTGGAGCCATATTCTCGCTCTTCAACCCAATAAGCAGGGTGAGGCTTGATGTGGACGATAGCTGCACTAAATGCGGCAGATGCGCCAAAGCATGCCCAGTAGATGCTGAAATCTACATGGACCCTGACTCCAGAAGCTGCATCAGGTGCCTTGACTGCACAAAGACGTGCTCAAATATAAGACTGACCAAACGCTAGCTGGGAGATTGAAGTCCGCTCCCAGGTGATGGTTTTTATATGATTGAAACCTCTGACGAGGATCAAGCCCTCTCGTGATGCTTTGGAAGGATGGAGGTAAAGCGAAGCTTCAGCCAGCCCTAAATATTATCGTGGCTATAAGCGATGGGTCAATGCAAGGGAGGGATGTAATGAGAGGATATGCATATCTGCTAATTTTGGCGCTGATATTTGCATCAACTGGGTTAAGCATTGCTGAAGATTCTTCTGCCGAGTGGCATTCCTACGAAGAGGGCCAGTGGAGGGGCGATCACTGGTTACGAGCACATGGCCGATGTCAGGTGGGCAATGGACTCAACTGGCCTGATCTTCGAGGACCTGTACGGCGGGATGACCATCAATGATGCAAATAAAGATGCCATGAAGGTCTATGCGCCGTGGTGGGAGGCTCAGGGAGCAGGAAGGAAGGGCAAGTTCCAGACGCTGATAATTGGGGGAAACACGAGCTGGAAGATGCCGTCAGCGTAGAGCAAGTTCGGCCTCATTACATGTAATCTGTCAGTTTGCAGATGAGGCCGTCTCGGATCTCGAAGAATGAGGCCCCTCTGAGCTTCATCTCCTCTCCAGCTTTTTTGCCGCCGGGCAGATCCTTTGCAAG
>DATMZB010000418.1:0-10811 GCA_035560655.1 Methanotrichaceae archaeon
CCGGTAGTGATCCCCCACCAGTTCGACTTCCACAGGGATACAAACCCCTTTCCGCAGGATCTGGTCCAGGCTTTGAAGAGAGCCGGACATGAAGTGCACTTCGGCACCATGCTCTTTCACACCGACAACCTGTATGGTTCAACCACTCCAACTCTGATGGCCAACCTTCTGCGCTGCTTTTGCCAGGGCTTTAAGGTCTGCTTTGAGATAGTGCTCATGGCCACAGATGCTGGCCTCCTATCCAAAGGCGAGAAGGTGATAGCCATAGCCGGAACCGGCCGGGGGTCAGACACCGCCCTCGTAATGCAGGCCGCCTCCACACAGAACATGAGGCGGCTGAAGGTGGGCGAGATCCTCTGCAAACCGCTGAGCCCGCTCAGCATAGATGAGATGAGGGCGAAGATGCCTCCGGAGAAGACATAGTTGAGGGAGACATAGCCGAAGAAGACATAGCGGAGGGACTCGCCCTCTGCCAGCTCTCCATTCCCTGGGTCACACATAGGTCGAAGAACCTGCCTTTTTGAGCCTGGAGATAATCCCAGGACCCGTGCTCGACTATCTTGCCCCTCTCCAGGACATAGATCACATCCGCATTCCTGAGTGTGGAGAGCCTGTGGGTTATGACGAATGTGGTGAGACTGCCGTGAAGCCCTTCGACCGCAGCCTGAATCCTCTTCTCGCTCTCTGAGTCCAGGTTGCTTGTGGCCTCGTCCAGTATGAGAAGTGAGGGCTTCCGAAGTATTGCACGGGCCAGAGCCAGTCGCTGCCGCTCTCCTCCTGAGAGGCGCACGCCCCTGTCTCCCAGGAGAGTGTCCAGCCCCTCAGGCAGCCTGGACACGAACCCGTCGGCTGCAGCCAGCTTCAAGGCCTCCATCATCTCCACCTCAGAGGCATCTGGGCAGGCCCATAATAAATTGGCCCTAACAGTATCGTTGAAGAGGAATGTATCCTGGGAGACGTAGCCTATGAGCTTTCTCCAGGATTTGATCCTCTCAGGCTCAAGCTTCATTTCATCCGCCTGTATGCAGCCCTGCGCCGGCTTTATGAGCCCGATCAGCAGGTCTGCCACAGTGCTCTTGCCAGACCCTGAAGGCCCCACCAGGCCGACTGTCTGGCCTACAGGAACATGGATGTCTATGCCAGCCAGGACAGGAGTCTGATCGTAGCTGAAGAATACATCCTTGAACTCTATGGACCGGTCCAGCCTGATCTCTTCCTGGCTGCTGGTCTTGGCCTCTGCAGCATCCTCCAGGTCATGGAGTGTATCATCAAGCGCAGTGAATGCCGGCAGGAGGGTTAGGAACCTCTGGTAGCTTCCCTGGATGGTGGCAAACTTTGGCATCAGCCTGGCGAAGATGAAGAGCAGCACCAGCATTGAGGCCAGCGGCACGTTGAAGACCTTCAGTGATAGGTACAATATGAGGCTTAAGGCAATCACGGACCCTATCTCATACAGGTTTGAGACCAGGGAGTATTGGCGAGAGACCTCGATATTCCCATGGCCGATCTCCTCTGCCTGACGGGTAAAGATAGTGGTGTTCCTCTCCTCGGCGCTGTAGCTCTTGGTGGTCTTCAGGGCAGCCATGTGTTCCAGGGCTGAGGCATAAAGGCCCCTGTTGGACTGGAAGATCTTTCTGCCTGTTGCCCTCGACTCCTCAGTCTTGCCTTTGAGAAGGAGCACCAGAAGCCCTCCGCAGACCATGACCATCAGTGTAGCCTGTGTTGAGATGCGCACTGCCAGGGCCAGGTAGACCAGGGCCACGACTATGTTGACTACCAAGTAAAGGACCTGATATGTGCCATAGCCCACCCGGTCCGTCTCCTGCATTAGAAGCTGGGCCAGGTCGGATGATCTCCTCCTGGACAGGTAAAGGTAATCGGCATTGGCTAAAGCCCGATAGAACCGCTCTCTTATGTGGGTGATGAAGTGGTACTGGATGTATGAGCTGGTGTTGGATTGTAACCTATTGAGCCCGGACTGGAGGCTGACTACGGCGACGTACAGGATCAGGACCAGCTCCAGGTTGGGCTTGATGTTGATGACAGAGAATGCATAGGCAATAGCTCCAGCTACCTGGCCCAGGTTGCCCTGCCCGACGTCCAGGCCCACCATCTGGAGCAGGGGGATGAGGAGCAGAAGGCTGGCGCCTTCGGATACAGCCATGAAAGTCATGAGCGCCATGACCAGGGCCGCCTGGCCAGGCATGTCCTCGACCAGGGATCTGGCATAATTAAAGAATGGATTCTTGTTTACAACCACTTGGAAGCTTTTGATACCTGCCTCTTTATGAGCTTTGCTGATGGATCTCGTCGCGAGACGAAAACGTCAGGCATAAATGCCGGCATAAGTCGAGCCATCCTAAGTTGAGTCGCCTTATGTTAAGAGAGTGCTGATATGGGTAGCATCAGAGAATGTCTTATTATATTGAAAATGTCCAAATAATATCAAATTCAGTGTTGAAGAGCCAATAATAATCCAATGGCATACTCATCACCCAGCGAGGGATATCTATTAAATATCTCAAAAAGCTCCATAGGAGAGATCATATGAAGCCCTTGTCCATCAGGCACCAAGAAATTTTACAATTTATGCTTCTGGGGATGGTCTGTATAGCTGCCATTCACCCAGCTTTTGCATTGAATAATGGGAGCATCCAGACAAGTCCGTCAGAGGGGTCTGCTCTGCAGCTTCCTCTTCCTGCAAGCGTGGTCACAATAATGAATGAAACACAATATAATCATTCATGGTGGGGGATACTGGCAGAAGATCTGGACACGAGAGTGGTCATCTACCAGCAAAACGAAGAGAAGATGTTCTCACCAGGCTCCACTACCAAGCTCTATACCGGAGCTGCAGCCCTGGACGCCATAGGAGCCGATTACAGGTTCGAGACGCCCATATACGCCCGCGGCCCGGTAGATCAGTCAGGAAACCTGCATGGCGACCTCATACTTGTAGCCAGCGGAGACCTGACCATGGGAGGCAGGACTACCCCAGAGGGCAAGATTGCTTATACCGACATCGATCATGGCGATGCCAACTCACTGGGCAACGCCACACTGACCACCATAGATCCCCTGGCTGGCCTGGACCAGATGGCAGAGCAGGTATCGGCTGCAGGGATCGAGAGCGTCTCAGGGAATGTGATCATTGACGACCGCCTCTTCGAAAAGATCAACCCACCTGATAGTGCCAATGATTACACCCTCACCCCGATAGTGATCAATGACAATCTGATAGATATTGTGGTCAGGCCTTCTAAGCAGGGCATGGCTGCGGAGGTGCAGTGGCGGCCTCTGACCTCAGTATACAAGGTTGTGTCCAATGTGACCACCTCAGGCAAAAATGAAACTGCCCAGATTGAAATCTCCTCAGGCGACCCGGGCATAATCGAAGTATCGGGACAGGTGCCTGAAGGCAAGGGTCCAATTGTACAGACCTACAAGGTGGATGATCCCTCCTCATTTGCCAGATCTCTGCTGATAGAAGCCCTGGAGCGCCATGGGGTGAGAGTAAATGCATCTGTTGCGAGCGAAAACCCCTCGGATCTGCTGCCTGCTGAGATGAACTACTCAGGGCTCGATAGGGTGGCCCTACTCACATCTCCGCCATTCTCTGAGAACCTCAAGCTCATACTGAAGGTCAGCCAGAACATGCAGGCCGACTCACTTCTGCCTTTGATGGCTGTGATGGAAGGCAAGAGGAGCTTCTGGGACGGCCTGGCAATAGAGCACGCCTTCCTGAAGAGGGCCGGACTGGACCTCACTGCCATATCCATATCGGACGGCAGGGGAAATTCTAATGCCGATCTGATGACCCCCAAAGCCACATTGCAGCTCTTGAGGTATATGTCCACCAGGAATGACTCTGTGGTTTATCTGGACGCCTTGCCAATTCTAGGAGTGGATGGCTCTCTGGCAACCTCAGTGGCACCCGACAGCCCGGCCAGCGGACATGTCCAGGCCAAGACGGGAACCACTGCCACGTACGATGCAGTCAACAGCAGGCTTCTGCTCTCTGCCAAGGCCATGGCAGGATACATGACTACATCCAGAGGCAAGAGGCTGGCCTTTGCCATATATGTGAACAACGTCCCTGTACAGGATATAGATGCTTTGATCCAGGTTGGAAATGACCTGGCGAGCATCAGTGAGGCCATTTACGAGGAGAATTAGATCCTGGCAAGCATCCAAGGCGCTGAGTTCGGATCAGCGCCGGACAACAACTACACAACATCGATAAAAATTATAAGCTAGCTGCTATAAGTGAAACAAATATGGAGAAGCTCACGGATGCCCTGGAGCCTCACCCCAAAGGCCTGACCATGAGGTTCGAGGTGGTGCCTGGATCAAAGAAGCTGGCTGTGCCTTCGGGCTTCAACCCCTGGAGGAGATCCCTTGAGGCAAAGCTGACCGAGGAGCCTTCCAGGGGCAAGGCAAACAGGCAGCTCGTAGAGGCAGTGGCAGACCTCTTTGGCATCCAGGAAGACCGGGTGGAGGTCTTGAGCGGGCACAAGATCAGCCGCAAGGTGCTCCTGGTGAGGGGAATTTCACTGGAAGAGGCCGCCTCCAGGCTATCTGAAGTACAGGTGCCATGAACCATGAAGCAGGACCCCCGCTCCAGCCGGGCCAAGAGGACATACAACCTTGAGGCTCTGGAGGAGGTGATAGCAGCTCTTTTGGAGGCATCGGCAAGTGGCGCCCTGATCATAGTCGAAGGAATCAGGGATAGAGATGCTTTGAGAAAGCTTGGGCTATCAGGTCCGGTGATGATGGCATCACGCCGGCCGTGCCTGGACCTGGCAGAGGACGCCGCCCGGAACTTTCAGGAGATTGTGGTGCTCACTGACTGGGATGAGAAGGGCGATGAGATGGCTCGCAATATTGAGCACCACCTGCTCTGCACAGGGGCGCATGTGGACCTGGAGATAAGGTCCAAGCTTTCCAAGCTGGTCAGGAAGGAGATCAAAGATGTGGAAAGCCTGAGCGTCTACATGGAGAGGATAAGAGAGCTCTATGGTACTTGAGGCATTCAACTTTTCAGCACTGCTGGCTGAAAAAAACTCTAAAAAAGGGGCTGCTGCCGGATCTAGGTCGATCCGGCTGGGAGCTTGGGGATGCCAAGGCCAGTGAGGCAGTCATCACCTTTCAGCATGTCCAGTTTCAGGATTCTGATATTGCCATCCATATAGGGGAACAGCGCCTTATAATACGCCTTTGGCGCCCCTTCTGACAGGACCCTTGAGAATAATGCTGCATACCACGGACAGTTCTCAGTGGCAGCACCGGCACCTACCCAGACAGACTGAACATCGTTATTTCTGGCATAGGCCTGCATCAGGCTCTTGGTATCATTTCCTCCAAAGCCGCGATAGAGGTTTGCAGACATAACCTTGGCTGCCAGGCCTGCTATGTGCGGAGTAGCCATGCTCGTTCCTGAGGCTGAGCCATACCAGGAGAAGGCGTCAGTGAACCAGGGCGTCTTGTAGGTGGGCAGCGTGGAGTAGACAAGCCTTCCAGGCGCCCCGAACATGACATCCTCAGGACCTATAACCCCGCTGCCATCATTGTTCCCCGGTGAGGTCCACCACGTAGCATCGCCATCCTTGGTGACTGCGCCTGCTGCCACCACGCCTGGGTACGCAGCTGGATAACACACCACAGGGTCCTCTGGAATTCCGTTTCCTGCAGCAGCCACCACCAGAACATCTTTTGCTATGGCATAGTTGACAGCCCCAGTGATGTTGGCATCAGCTATCGGACCGCCCAGTGAGATGGAGATCACATCCGCGCCCAGGTCAACAGATCGGTTTATTCCCCTGGCTACATCGGCCTCGCTGAGGTCGGTCTTGTACATGTGGAGGCTGGCCTCAGGCGCCATGCCCCAGATGCCTTTGCCATCGTATCCGCCATCTGCAACTATTGTGCCAGAGACGTGAGTGCCATGGCCGTCAGGATCTGAATTGGAGTTGCCATAATCTCCAGGCCCGTACATATCTGCATAGTCAACCACCCTGCGGAATAGATCAGGGTGCAGAGTATCCACTCCAGTATCAATTACAGCCACATCCACGCCCGAGCCGCCGCTGCTTTTCACCAGGCCTGAGTTGTTGTACATCATCTTGATGCCCCAGGGCACGGGCTCAGCCGGCAGGTCGACTCCTCCATTCAGGTCAGCCTTGCCCCTGACAGGGATCAAAAAGAGCCTATTCCACTTGTATCTGCTAGTGGTTATATCGTCAGCTCTGAAGACCTTGATGTGCTTATCTGTGACGTTCTGGACCTCGTCCCATCTTCCTTTGTCCTCGTCCCACCGGAGCAGACTGGCACCAACATAGTGTTGCGACTTATCCAAGGCACTGCCAAGGACATCTACAGCCGCCGTAGAGGCAAACTCGTCTATAACATGTCCATCATTTTTGGGATAGGCATGGGAGTAGAGATGGGCCTGGAAGACCATGCTGCCAGAGGTGCGATCTTCAGAGGTGCCCGTAGACAGTCCTGATCTTGTCTGGCTGCCGTTGTGAGAGGTGGTCCTGGCATAAGGCCTGTCTCCATCAGTACTCAGATCTACATCTGAGAGTGCCGCCTTCATGGTCTTGGCGCTGATGCTTATCTTGCCAGATCCAGGCAGGCCCCAGCCGCCATGTGAATCGGATGTGTACTGGCCGTACCTGGAATAGCTATCTGTCGAGGCGGAATTCGCCTGGCCTGTAATCTCCAGGTGAGCCCTCGTCTTGTGAGATGTGTCGCTGTACTCTGCAGCAGATGCCGAGCTTTCAAGCTGCATGTTGGCGGCATTGGCGATCATCGGTATGACCTGAGAGTAGTCGCCGCTCTGGCTGCTGCTGGCTGCTGTCGTGCCTGTAATGGACCCAGTCACGATCAGGCTCTGGGAAGCATATGCGTTGCCGGGGCTTGATCCTGCCCACTGCATGCCGGCTAAGGAGCCTGTCGAGTGCAGCCCATTATAGGCCTCACAGCTGCCGTTATCGCGGGCCACCTGTGCAGAGTCCAGGTAGGCAGTGCTGTTGGAGCCCTGGTTGAAAAGGCTCTGTGAAAGATCGACGTAATCTGCTCCGTATGAAACGTCGCGTGAGATCTGCCATGAGTCGCCCTGGCCAGATACCCTATTGACCACGCTCCTGTTTCCATCAGTGCTGGTCCACAGCTCATCTATGGGGTTGATGGTGCCAGAGCCGTTTACGCTCCAGCTGAGATCTGCCTGATCAGCAGTCACCACAGCCTCCTGGGACTGCAAAATTGCATTCTTAACGCCGGTCTCCTCCTGAGTTCGGAGGTAGGTCCCCTGGGGGTTGGAGGTCTGTGATGAGAGCACAACCTTATCGCCAGTTGCGCTGACCGATCCGAACGTGACCTTGGGGCTTCCAGCTGCTGCAAAGAGGAGGTTGTTCAGGCAGCCGTCTCCCGCAGAGCTGTCAGTGCTTGCTTGATAGGACGACTGACACTGATCATCCTTTGACTCCACCTGCGTTTCGCCGGAGCCCTGCAGGGATACGGCGCCACTAGTGGCGATCTCGCCAGATGCCAGGCCCAGTCCCTGCAGTGAGATCATGCTCCCATCTCTAAGCTCTGCGCTCTGGCCGATGGCATCGCCCTGGTAAGATGCAAAGAGCCCAACTGATCCAGCTCCCTGGGCAGATATGCTCTGGCCCAGTGTAAGCTGGCCTCCTGCTGAGGCTGAAGAGGTGGATGCAGCAAGGCTGCCATCTGCTGAGACCCGGTTTAAAGTGCTGTAGGTCTCAGCGCCTTTCCTGCCGCTGATGGACTGATCCAGGCGGTTGTCGCCCTGGCCAAGGACATATCTGGACTGTTGTATTTGAGGCCCGCCAAGAGATGTGCTCTCCTTAAGCCAGGTAGAATAATCCAGAATATAGCCTCCTGATACTGAAGAGGTCTCTCCTCCAGATCCTGAACTGTAGGAGACGGTTATGCAGCCGGATGGTGCTACGAGAACTCCCTGCACCAGGATCAGTAACAATAAACATAGTTTCCTTCTCATAAAATCCCTCCTAATTCTGTGAGGGATGAGATCAACGATCATTAAAAAAGCTATCATTAGTCAAACATGCAATAATTATGCAAGGATTATCAATAGATCAGAATGAGAACGCCATCTGAATGCCTTTATGCCAAAAATTGACCTCGAAGAAATCGATCGAGTTTAATACCAGCTTAGTGGAAAGAGTGGGATAGGCTAGAACTGAGAGACCATAGACTATAGGATGCGATCGATCTATGACGTTTAGAGTCGCGCTGACTGGATCGCCGGGTGTTGGAAAAACCACCCTGGTGCAGAAGATCGTGGAGGCCGCGGGTGGCAGTGTCGGCGGCGTCCTGGCCAGAGATAAGAGGGTGAAGGATCGAAGGGTGGGGTTCGAGCTCCTGGACCTGGGCAGCGGCGCCACAGGAATGCTGGCTGATGAGACTGGCAGCGGCCCGCAGCTGGGAAAGTACAAGGTGCGCCTGGACGACCTGGACAATATTGGTGCCAGGGCTGTTGAGGATGCCCTGAAGGCCGACCTCATAGTCGTGGATGAGATAGGTCCAATGGAGCTCTCATCCAGGCGGTTTGTAATGGCTGTGGAGAAGGCTCTGGCCTCGGATAAGAAGATGCTAGTAGTGCTTCATGAGTGGTCCAATCACCCGATTGCCAAGAAGATCAGGAAGAACTTCAAAGTTATCACAGTGACCAGGGAGAACAGGGATGCTCTGGTAGGGGAGATTACGCAGGAGCTGAAGTCGGGCCAAAGACGGCATTAATTCATCTTTATGGGCCTGATGGGCGGCCAAAAGCATCCCTGCCGATAACACTAAGTAGATGTGAATAGCATATAAGATGCCAATCTACGTAATAGATCATATCCTGTAGAGACATATCAGGAGGCTACGTGGCTGGTCACAACCTATTCTCCGATTCTGATGGGAGTTAAAGATAGCCTCGACTTCAATCTGGGATCATCGAGGCAAAGCTAGGGCGGTTGATTGCAAGAATACTAGGGGGGACAGATCTGATGGCAACTACTGTAGACACTGCAAAGGTTGCTGAAAGTCAATCGTATCAGAATATGCTCCGCCTGCTCTCGGCTGACGGGCTCGACGGCGCCATAATGGTAGTGGAGAGGGAGCTGGAAAAGGACAAGGATAGCTGGGAGGCCTGGGCAGCCAAGGCGGATATACTGTATCTGAGGGAGATGTATATGGAATCTCTGGCATGCTGCCACAGGTCTATAGAGATCAACCCGGAAAATGCCTTTGCCTGGAACACTATGGGAAACACGCTCTTCAGGCTGAAACGATATGGCGAAGCCATAGAATGCTATAACCAGGCGTTAATCTTAGAGCCGCTCCTGGTAAGGGCCTGGCACAATAAGAAGCTCGCCAGGGACATCCAGCTGTCAAAGTACATGCCCAGAGTCTCCAAAAGTCGGCATGGGGATGAAGATCATGTCCAATGATGATGCCGGGCCTGATTCCAGGGGCAGGCTCAGGCCCTCTGGTGACTGCCAGGAAGGACCGGACGACCTGAGAGCTGTGCTGGAGCTGGATGGCCTGGATGAGATGCCAGCGCTGATGGAAGAGCTGATAGACGCTCTAGATGAGGCATTTGATCTCAAGAGGTCTGCCTGGGATACTGATGCTGGCGAGCGGGCATGCAGCGCCGGCGAACCGGCACATGAAGATAAAGAGAAAGAGATAGCCAGGCTGGATGCTGAGCTATCTGAGCTGAGATCGATGCTTAGATCCAGCACTCACAGAGCTTCGGGTCGCAGCTGATCTTTCCTTGCAGCAAATGAGGATGAAGGTGTAGATACACGGGAGTAGCTTTGGAAAAATCAATTCAAGCCGAAGTCTGTCCTGTCTGCGCCAGCTCAGACCTGTACTGCGAGGCAGGCGGATATACCGGAAATAAATACCACTGTAAGAACTGCGGCTATATCGGAGCGCTCATAATAGAGGCCGATGAGGCGATGATAGAGGCTATAAAGGATGATTACGAGCACTGCAAAGATCAGCCAGAGGGCGATTGAGGCCGCTATTCTGAGATATCGGCGCCAGAGCTCGTGGCCTGCAATATGAGGTGTATGTAATCGCCAAAAAAGGGCCGGGGCAGCTAGTTCATGTCCCCGGCTGCAGCCTTGCCCATAGCCACAGGAAGGCGGAAGCTCTTCAGAGTGCATTTGCCGTTGCTACATCTGTAAATGCCCACGGTCCTGCCCACCACCTCCTCGGTATCTGAGAGAACTGCATTAGACCCGCATTCCGGGCACCGCTCCATCTTGAGTGAGGCGCCAGGCAGGACTGCGCGCTCATCCACGCCCTCGTCTGCCTCTGGATCGTCGCCAGTTGAGATGTTGAGCGTCGTCATCCAGGCATACTTCAGAGCCATGGTCTGGGCCTTTGCAACTGCCTTGTCTCCCACGTCCTGGCCCGATCCAAGGCCAGTAAAGGTGATTGCTTCACCACTGTCGCAGTCTATCAATGTGACCTCGGTCTGGACTGTCACCAGCGTCTCCGCCATCCCGCTGCGGTTTGTCTTCTCAGCCTGGGAGAGCACCCTGGATACTGCAAATGTTGCCAGGTTCTGCTCGGCACAGGCAAGGCTCACCCTCTCCAGTACCGCTGCGGCGCTGGCATAGTTGTACTTGAGGAAATCGTTCCTTCGATCCCTCTGGATATACCTGCAGCTGGCCATGACCTTAGCCAGCTTGGAGGCAATGTGCTTTATCTCGGCCATCTCAAATCATCTTCCTGACTAGAAGTATCTAATCAGCTGCCAGCGTTTATAT
>DATMZB010000419.1:0-6797 GCA_035560655.1 Methanotrichaceae archaeon
ATCATATAGATATCACTTCATCAGAACCGATATATATACCGCTCTTCAAGGTACTGATAGGAAGCTGGCAGCATGACCCTCGATTTCAAGATTCTCAACTGGAATATTGGAGGTTCTAAGTTCCTCGTCAGGTCTGAGCCAGAGCGTTGTGAGATCAAAGACCGCTTCAATAAAGAACTGGCTGGCCTTCTGGAGAGGCATCGCCCACATGTTGTGACTCTGCAAGAGGCTGTTCAATACGGCAGACACTTTCATGACCAGATGATAGATGAGGCTGGAATTGCCGGCTACAGGCACCATTATTTTCCTCTGATTGACAGCGACAGGTTCTCTTTCAAGAGCAAGTGGAATAATGTGAAGGCTATGGGAGGATGGGGCAAAGATACTTTCTTCTCCCAGGGCAATGCCTTTCTCATCAGAAAAGATGTGAGCAGCTATCCCGTATGGGATCTTTCAGGCAGCCGCCGTGAAGATGATGAGAACAGGCATTTCATAGAGCAGGTCAACCTCGATTCCGGTCTCTATTTCGGAGACCGCAACACTGAGCCCAGGGCGGCTTTGGTCTCTCATTTCATATTCAACCCTGGAGGCAAGCCAGTGGACGTCTTCGCTGTGAATGTTCACCTCACCACCCTGATCATGGAGAGGGAAGGAATCCCCTCTATAGATGCAGAGGCGGCCAGGGTCCGACTGGGCCAGGTCGAGGTGTTGCTTCAAGGCATAGTATCCAGATATAACCTGTGGAGACAGCAGGGCTATCCGGGCCACGGGCCCAAAAGAGATGGAGAGGTCTGCGACAGGCACCCTCCGGTCTGGATCTTAGCTGGAGATTTCAACTTCACGCCTCAATCCCAGGAGTACCAGCTCATGCAGAGGATGAACTTCATAGATGCAATACCCAGCAAAGGTGCTGGGACCAAGGCCAAAGGTGCAGGAAACCAGGCAACCCTCACAGTCGATTACGTCTTTGCCGGCCCCAAGTTCATATCCGTCGATCCATTGATCGCCGAGAGGGACCTTCAGGATAACAGCGTCGATCACTCAGTTCAAGTATCAGATCACTATCCCATGTTTGCATCCATTCCTCTAAACATTCCCTGAAGGTGCTTTTGCATCTTCGGGCCTGGAAGAAAGTCATTAGAAGACAAGAGCTTGCAGGCACACCAGATTGAAATACCTTGGCAGAACTTGATATCTCCATAAATGGTTGGATCATATTCGCCAATGGAGGGATGGATCTGAAGAAGCTGATGCGAGTTATGCTATTAGCATTTGCAATAGTGCTCATCCTGCCTGCTGCATCAAGCGGACAGCCTGACCAGGAGGCAGGCAAAGTTGGGTCCACCATAGAGTTCCATTCTTCAGAGAACTACTCCAACCAGAGCTTGAATGACACCACATTCAATGCCTCTGCCGGCGCCGGCGCTTATGGTCAGAGATCCAGATCTCCAGTAAATCTGGGATCGCTATTTGGCAGGGATACCTGGATCAAGAACCAGCGCAGCGGAGCATCGATGAGCAATGAAGTCAGCGGTGCTCATTCCCTCGATGGAGAGATGGCGGTAAGTGCTGTGGATTCAAACAGCTGGGACTATTATGGACACAGCGGCATAAGCAACATGCAAATGAAGGTCAATGAAGACGTCACAGATGGCAAAGTACATATCGGAGCTCTTCAGGGGCCTGCCCAGGATATCTGGGACAGCGTGATTCCACCTTCGGCCACAGCTATAAAGGACCCCAAACTTGAGATAGACGAGGACTACATAGGGACCTACCATATCGTGAGGAACATGACCATGTCCATGCCTTATGGTAATTTCCTGGCATACCAGGACTGGCTTCCGTGCTGCAGCCAGGGATATTTTGACGGCCAGAGCATTGACCCCATAGATGCAGACAGGATTTTCGGATAATATTTAAAGCCAAAAAGAGCAGGAGGCTGAGCCGCTTTTCAGGCCGGCTCATGCCCGGTTCAAGGGATGAAGCCGTGATCAGGAGCTGATCTCGTAGGTCACAACAACGTAATCTGTCACATCCATCATTCCAGACTGGATGACTTCCGGCCCAGATCCCATCTCCAAGGGATTATCAATCCAAAGCGGCCATCCTTCTCTCATCCGGGGCGCCATCCCAAATGGGCGATCCATTCCAAAGGGCATGGCCATTCCAATCTCCGGGCGTGAGGGCTCTGATATCTGGATCACCTTTCCAAGTTTCAAACCAAGCGCAGACGAATAATCCTCTGCATTGGACCTGGCATCATCCACGGCCTTCTTCCTGGCCTCAGTCAGAGCGGCCGATGTGTCATCGAGTGCATACCCTGCGATCTCTGCACTCACATTGCTGGCCTTTGAAACATTCAGCACCTTATCGATCCTGCTCTGATCGCGAGTCTTCAATCGGATCTCCATCTGCTCAGTGGCCAGCTTTGTGACTACATCATGACAGATGGTGGTGTTGTTCACCTCTCTGCATGTTCTGCTGATGTAGCTGGCGACGCCTTTGGATCGCCCTGGCATTATTTCGTCTTTCTGTACACCAGATGCCTTCAGGGCATCTTCTGCAATGTTTAGCCTGTCTTCGGCCTGTGCTGCAGCTATTGTGGTGTTGTTATTGCTGCTTTGAGCGGCCACATCTATGATGACCGTATCTGCAGGGACTGTGACTGTGGCTGCGCCCACAACCCTGAGTGTGCCATTATTCTGGGCTGCAGCATTGGTCGAAGCGGCTGCTAGAAGTATCAAGCCTAGCAAGAGTACCAGCAGTCTTCTCATTTATATCCCTACAGCTAAATTGCGCTGATACCTTATAAAAGAGTGGTTCTGGGCAGGGCTTCACATTTTCAAGAGGCTCTCCTGGCACCATCCTGTAAGATCCTTGGGAACATTTAGCAATATATGCTGCCAGGGGCTCGAGCTTCAATCCCAACAGGCACGGCATAAAAAGGTGAATCAGGCAGCTTTAGGCTTATCTGATTCTATCTTCTTATGAAACACCCTCTGAGCCTTACCTTCCTGGCGTGGGAGATGGCCTATTGGATAAACATCTCCCTTGGGGCTGAATCCCAGGGCCTCCTTTAAGGCCTTCTCCACCATGAACCCGGTGACGCCCGTCTCTGCCTCGACATTTACCCTGACGTCATTGACACCATCGATCTCCTCGATGATGATCTGGTAGTTGGAACCAACTCCGGGCATCTGCATCAGTGTCTGCTCTATCTGCTTGGGCCAGAAGTTCACGCCCTTGATGATGAGCATGTCATCGATCCTTCCTGTTATTGGCGCGATCTTTAGATGAGTCCTGCCGCAGTTGCAGGCATCCCTGGATACTATGCGGGTCAGGTCGGCAGTCCTAAACCTGATCATGGGCAGGGCCTCCCTGGTCAGTGCAGTGAATACCAGCTCGCCGGGCTCGCCATCGTCGACCTGCTCCCCAGTCCTTGGATCGATTATCTCTACAATATAATGGTCCTCCCAGACGTGGATTCCGTCATGGGAGGTGCAGTCCATTCCCAAAGTCCCAACTCCGCCCGACTCGGTCATGCCGTAGATATCAAATGCCTCTATATTCAGGCCAGCAGAGATCTTCTTCTTCATGGAATCAGAGAATGCCTCGGCCCCGAAGATTCCAATCTCCAGGTCCGGAAGATCTGTTCCCTCATCCTTCAAGACCTCCATCAGCCTTATCCCATAGCTGACAACGCCCGTGATGACCCTGGTCCCGAAATCCTTTGCCAGTCGTACCTGGCGCTGGGTGTTGCCTGGACCTGCAGGAATAACGAACAGCCCTGCAGCCCTGGCACCGTGGTACATTCCAAACCCGCCATTGAAGAGCCCAAATAAGGGCGTGATCTGGGTTGCGTCGCCAGGCCTGGCCCCTCCCATCCTGTAGCACCGGGCCATGCACTCAGCCCACTGATCCAGGTCAGCCCTGGTGTAGGGCATGACTACCGGGGTCCCTGTGGACCCGCTGGACATGTGCATCTCCACGATCTTATCCCTGGATACGCAGGAGAGCTGCAGGGGATAGCTATCCCTTAAAAGCTCCTTGTTGGTCATGGGAAGCTTTGTTATATCTTCCACGGTCCTGATATCCTCAGGCCTGACGCCGTGGTCATCAAAGAGCTTTCTGTAGATCGGGTTTGACTGGTACACATGCCTGACCACGTCCCTGAGCCTCCTCGCCTGAAGAGAGCGAAGCTCCTGGCGGTCCAGAGTCTCCATCTTCTCATTATGATAATTGCCAAATGTCATTTGAAATTCCTCCCTATATCGAAAGCCTTGAGGTTCAGATCCCTGAACTTCTCCTTGACACTGGAAGCTATGGCCTCCTTCCAGGCCGCCTCCGGCAGGTCCAGCCCCCTGGATAAAGCTCCAAGCAGGACGATATTTGCAGTCCTGATGTCTCCCAGCTCAACAGCAATAGACGCCGCATCCAGGTAGATCATCCTTGGAAACGCCTTCTTGAGCATTGCCTCTATGTTCTCTGGATATCTGGCAGAGCCCATTGATACCGTCACAGGCACTATGGTCTGGGCATTGACCACTGCCAGGCCGTCTGGGGCCAGGTATCCGGAATATCTCAAGGCCTCTGTCTGCTCCAGAGCTCCAAGGACGCGGGCTGTGCCCATAGCTACAAGCGGGCTGTAAACCTTTGAGCCAAAGCGTATCTGGGCAACGACCGACCCGCCTCTCTGGGCCATTCCGTGGACCTCGTTGGTCTTGACGTCAAAGCCGGCCTGCATGGCAGCCCTGGCCACGATCTCGCTTGCAAGGAGTATGCCCTGGCCGCCCACTCCTGCCAGGACAACGCTTTTGGTTTCTACCTCGTTATCCATTTCCAGCCCTCCCCTTGGCAGTGATGGCACCTGCCGGACATACCTGCTGGCACAGACCGCACCCTATGCAGAGGTATTCGCTGATCTTTGGCACCTGTGCCCCTCCTTCCAGGGCCGGGCAGGCAAGCTTTAAGCAGATCTTGCAGCTCTTGCACTTCTCAGCCTCCACCTTCCTCATCTCGCCCACCCGCCTCCTCTCACGCAGGGGGCATGGAGCACGTGAGATTATGAGAGAGGGCTCGTCAGCCTCAAGCTCCTCAGAGATGACCCTCTGTGTGACCTCCAGGTCATATGGATTGATGGTCTCGACGCGGCTGATGCCGCAGGCTCTTCCTATGGCCTCTATGGATACAACCGGTGTGACCTCACCCATAAGGGTCCGCCCGGTCCCAGGGTTATCCTGGTGCCCTGTCATGGCCGTGGTGCGGTTATCGAGCACAATGATAGTCGAGCGCCCTTTATTGTAGCCTATATCCAGGAGTCCTGTAATTCCTGAATGGAAGAAGGTGGAATCGCCGACGATTCCAACGATCTTCTTTGGTTCTCCGGCCTTATCGAACCCATGGGCCATGGATACTCCTGCGCCCATGCAAAGTACGGTGTCCATCCTGTCCAGGGGCTTGAATGCTCCCAGGCTGTAGCACCCTATATCGCCGGCCACCACAACGTCATGCTTGCCAAGAGCTGAGAATATTCCGCGGTGAGGGCATCCAGGACAGAGCACCGGCGGGCGGTCCGGCAGTGAAAACTCTGCAGGCTTTTGTGCCTCGGGCACCCGTCCATCCATCATGGCACTGGACGCCAGGAGCCTGTCAATAGACAGCTCGCCAATTCCAGGCACATATTCCCGTCCCTGGCAGCTTATGCCCAGGGCCTTTATATGCTGCTCAAGGATGTCATCCAGCTCCTCTACCACAAGCACTCTTTCAACGCCCTTGGCAAACTCCCTGATCAGGGCATCAGGGAAAGGATAAGAGAAGCCAAGCTTCAGGACCGATGCCTCAGGCCAGACCTCTCTTACATACTGGTATGCTATTGAGGCCGTCACTATTCCCAGAGACCTGCTGCGCCATTCAATCCTGTTGGCAGCCGAGGCCTCAGAGGCACCTGTCAGAAGCTTGAGGCGGTCCTCCACATTCCTCCTCATGACCCTGCCCCAGACGGGTATTGGCACGAACCTGGGCGGGTTCTTCTCAAGGCCGATCTTTTTCCTGGGAGAGGTTCTCTCTCCAATCTCCACCAGGCTCCTTGAGTGGCTGACTCTGGTAGTGGAGCGCAGGATGGCTGGAGTCTGGCACTTCTCTGATACCTCCATGGCCATGAGCATGAAGTCTCTGGCCTCCTGGCTGTCAGAGGGCTCAAAGATTGGGACCTTGGCGAACCTGGCATACTGCCTGGTATCCTGCTCGTTCTGGGAGGAGTGCATTCCAGGATCGTCTGCCACGCAGGCCACGAAACTGCCGACCACTCCAAGGTAGCTGAGAGTCATCAATGGATCCGCAGCAACGTTTAAGCCCACGTGCTTCATCGTCACTATAGAGCGGCAACCTGCAAGAGATGCGGCTGCTGATACCTCGAAGGCCACCTTCTCATTAGGAGACCACTCGCAGTATACTTCTGATTTTTCTTTGGATAAGTTCTCCAGGATCTCAGTGGAGGGTGTGCCGGGATAGCCAGTGGCGACCGTCACCCCTGCCTCGTATGCTCCACGAGCAATGGCCTCATTGCCAGACATCAGATGTTTCAATGATATCCTCCCATATTCCAGGAACCGATCTCACCAGGAGACAGCAGAGTTATTCAATCTGCGTCATTGACAGCGGTCAAGGACATTCCTGTGCGTTCTTATACAACGGGTTCAATCAGGCGATCCTGTTTAAGACGTATAACCTTTTTGGATAACCCATTTTTGAGCCGATCAAGGCAGGGTTTATGGAATATTTATGACATATAATCC
>DATMZB010000420.1:0-8909 GCA_035560655.1 Methanotrichaceae archaeon
CAGTTCTTCTCAGGAATGTAAGCATAGTACTTTTTGCATGCAGGACAGGAGCATAAGTAGCCAGTCATAGTCCCTCCGAACATATATCACATATTCAATAGTTTTAAATCTGCACTTACCTGATAATCTGCGGTCTATGCATGATTAAAATACAGAACCTGATGTACGTTTATTCTCAAGCTGTCGCGAAAGTGCCGCCTAATAGCAGGACAATTGAGGTATAGAAGAAGATGGTGTAAATCCGCAACCCTTTGAAGGCGTGTTCTTTGTCTATTTGGCCAGGCTTCCTTCGATCCTTCTGATCGGGATATATCCGATATATCTATGTTGAAGATCGTGATACATAGACGTGAATGGAGCATAATAACGTGGACGAGGAAGAGCATGGCCATGAGCAGTTTGACCTGATAGTTGTGGGAGCAGGTCCTGCCGGGCTTTTCTGCGCCATAAACGCCTGCAATGAAGGCAGGAGCGTGCTCCTCATTGAGAAGAAAGAGTCACCTGGAAGGAAGCTTCTAGTCTCTGGGTCCGGCCATTGCAATATAACCCATGATGGAGATATTCGTGACTTCCTCGACCATTATGGTGATCATGGAAGGTTCCTCCGTCCCGCGCTCCTGGGCTTCAATAACCTAGACCTGATCTCTTTCTTTGAGAATCTTGGCCTGGCCATGACCCATGGGGAGGGCGGCAAGGTCTTTCCTGAGACGATGAGATCCAAGGACGTGCTGGACCTCCTGATGGGCGAGTGCAGATCCAGGAAGGTCCATCTTAGATCCGGCGAGGAGGCAGGATCAATATCGAGATCTGAAGGCGAATTCAATGTAGCCTGCGGCAACCATATCTACCGGTCCGGGTTCCTGGTCATAGCCACTGGAGGATGCTCCTACCCTGCAACCGGCTCTACCGGAAACGGCTACAGGTTCGCCAGAGGCATGGGTCACAGCATAGCCGAGGTCGGCCCTGCCCTGACGCCTGTATATATCGAAGATTATCCATTCTCAGAGCTTTCAGGGATCTCATTTCCCGGAATGGAGATCTCGCTTTATAGAGGCAGGAAGATCAGGGACCACCAGGGAGATGTCCTGTTCACACATACAGGGCTATCCGGCCCCGGCATCCTGGACCTATCCAGGCACATAAGGACTGGAGACGTACTAAAGCTCTCTTTTGTAAAGGGCAAAGGAAGAGAGGAACAGGAAAGGTGGCTCATGAGGGCTGCAAAGGAGGAGGGCACCAGAAGCCTGAGATCCGTTCTGGCCGATCACCTCCTTCCCACCAGGCTTGCATCCCGGATTCTTGAGATCTCTTGCATTCATGCGGATCTCCAGCCTGCCCACCTGACAAGAGAGATGAGAACCCTTCTGGCCGCTAACCTGACCGCTTTTCCCATGGCCGTGTCCGGGCTTGGTGACTTCAATACAGCCATGGTTACCAGGGGCGGAGTGGACCTAAAGGAGGTCAACTCCAAGACCATGGAGTCCAGGCTAGTTGGGGGCCTTTATCTGGCGGGCGAGGTGCTGGATGTGGATGGAGATACCGGCGGCTATAACCTGCAGGCGGCCTTCTCCACTGGAATGCTGGCAGCAAGGAGCATACAAAAAAGATGGATTGATCAGGGACAACAGAAGCAGCTATAACCTGAAGATATCAGTCCTAAACAGATCATTCCTATATTATCAGATTTTATTATTGTTAGGTTCTTCTGCTCTGTGACAGACCCGTCCGCTTGCATATCGAGGGAAAACCTTTTAGTTCATAGCGCAAGTTCGATCAATGGTGTATGACTTAGTACATAGAAGGAATGATGATATTGAATTCGACGGCTACTACACGGGATACCTTTGAGCACTCTGATAGTTTCGGCCTGCAGAGGGAGAGGATATGATGTCCTCAGCAGAAGCGCTCTATCTTGGCCTGCTGGCCTCTATGGTGGTCATGTTTGCCATAACATTCTTCATAACTCTGAGGAGATACAATGATCAATGAAATATTGCTTGTGATCTATGTAGCATTCATAGCGATTCTCTCCATCAAGCTCAAGCAGAAGACATTCTCGGGGTTCGTCCTCTCTGACCGCAACATAGTGCACCCTGCAGTCATTGGCATTGCCTTCACTGCGGCCTACTTCAGCGCAGCGTCCTTCCTGGGCGGAGGCGGGTACGGCCTTGTGTGCGGCCTTCCCTGGACGATCTTTGCCACACTGATGCACGTAGCCTTCGCCTGTCTGGCCTGGATAATGGCTCCAAAGATCTGGTCCATGGCCAAGCAGTACGATGCCAAGACCGTGCCCCAGCTCCTGGAACGCAGGTACGGCTCGCCCTCAGGAAGGGTGATTCTGGCCCTGATCATGCTTGCCATGTACGCAGTCTATCTGGTGGCCATCTTCAAGGGATGCGCCAACCTCTTCCAGGGAATGCTTGGAATTACCTATGTCCAGGGACTGATCATTGCCGTGCTCATAGTGGCACTGTACTATGCCATAGGCGGCCTGCCGGCCATCATCTGGATCAGCTTCTTCCAGGGGGTGCTGATGCTTTTTGGTGCAATACTGCTTTATGGAGTGCTGCTCTACCAGGGCCACGGCCTCTCCATATTCGACCACATGCCCGCAGCAGTCACCAGCATGAATGGCTACATAATCCCCTGGCAGAAGACCCTGGGCATGGCCTTCTCAATAAGCCTGGGGCTGCTGGCGCTGCCTGACCTATTGATCATGATCTTCTCGGCCAGGAATGAGAAGGTGGTGCGCTTTGCAGGAGTTTATGCACCTTTGACGATCGGAATATATGCACTGAGCGTCTTCTCCATCGGCCTGTTTGCTTATGGAGTATTCAGCGCTGACCAGCTGGCTCCCTTCGTGAAGAACCCGGACACTCTGATACCCTTCGTGGCCAAATCGCTGCTGCCTCCGGGATTTGATGCAATCATACTCCTGGCAGCAATCTCAGCAGCCCTTTCCACCATAAGCGCCATAGTCCTTGTGACCACCACATCTCTGACCGCAGATACACTGCGCTTCCTGCGCCCCGATATCTCTGATGACAGGGTGCTTCTCCTGACCAGGGTATTTGGAGTCGTGCTAATAGCCGCCTCTGCATTCATGGCCAGGGACGTGCCTACACAGATAGTGCCACTGGTCTCTGTGAGCATGGGAGTCATCGCCTGCTGCGTCTTTGTGCCTCTTATATTCGGCCTTTACTGGAGCCGGGGCACCTCCGCCGGCTTCGTGGCAGGACTTCTGGCCTCATTTGGGTCTGTGGTGATCTGGAACTTCTATGGAGACCCGGCCATACATCCGGTCTTCATAGGCCTCATATTGGGAGCAGTCGCCTATGTTGGCGCTAGCTTATTTACTGCACCTCAGGGCCTGACCGAGCCGAAGGCGGCTGGAGAAGAATAAGGCCCAGGATTAATTTGATCGTATTGGTCGTTAAACCATGAGGAGATCTGCCGCTGCGGACCTCCTCATGAGGTCCTTTTTAAATTGGAAGTCCCTGCAGTTTGGAGCTACTAAAGCCGCTGTTCAAGCTCACATCTCAAGTTTGCTTTTTGAGTTTTCGCCATTGGATTGGGATGATATCCTTATGCTCTATGACTACGATCGATAGGCCTATGATGATCAACAGATCCATGGTTATGATCAACAAGCAAAGGCCGCTTTAGCCGGGGGCGTGGCCGCCGCCGGTATGATGATTACTGGACCCAGGGCAGAGACGTCCAGGAAAAGAAGCCAAGCTGGTCAGTGATCAGAGATATACTTCACTGGGCAGCATGACCTCCCACCAGACCCATGTGTAGAAAGCTTTGTGTTTTTTGCTCAGGCTGGAAACCTTTTTGTGACAACCGCCCAAGTATAGCCCAGAACCTCGAGAGGAGGGGTCGTTATAAAAGAGGAGATCTGGATAGAGAAGTACCGGCCTGAGGCCTTAGACGACATAGTCGGCCAGGACGAGATCATCAAGAGACTTAAGTCGTATGTCAAGACCAGGAACCTGCCCCATCTGCTCTTCTCAGGGCCCCCTGGCGTTGGAAAGACTGCTGCGGCCATTGCAATAGTCAAGGAGATCTTCGGCGACTCCTGGAGGAACAACTTCATTGAGCTCAATGCCTCTGACGAGCGGGGCATAGACATCATCAGGCACAAGGTCAAGGACTTTGCCAGGATGGCACCCTTAGGCGAGGCCGACTTCAAGGTCATATTCCTGGATGAGGCCGACGCCCTGACAAACGACGCCCAGTCAGCCCTGCGGCGGACCATGGAGAGGTACAGCGCCACCACCAGGTTCATACTTTCATGCAACTACTCATCAAAGATCATAGAGCCCATCCAGTCCAGGTGCGCTGTATACAGGTTCAAGCCGCTCTCACCCCAGGCAGTGTCCAAGAGGATAAAGTACATCGCCGAGAACGAGAACCTGATCGTTACAGACGGCGGCATGTCAGCCATAGAGTACGTTGCAGGAGGGGACATGAGGAAGGCCATAAATGCGTTACAGGCAGCTGCACTCATGGGCGACAAGGTCGATGAGGAGACCATCTACCAGATCACTGCCACTGCCAAGCCTGAGGAGATAAGAGAGCTCATCAGGACCGCCCTTTCTGGAAAGTTCGCAGATGCCAGAAGCATGCTTGATGACCTCCTTCTGTCCAAAGGCCTTTCAGGCGATGACGTGGTGATCCAGATCCACAGGGCAATGCTCGGCATGGACCTTCCAGAATGGGAGAAGGTCAAGCTGATAGACAGGATAGGAGAGATAGATTTCAGGCTGACGGAAGGTGCCAACGAGAGGATACAGCTAGAGGCTCTGCTGGCCAACTTCGCCCTGGCAGGAGCCAGATCTCCAGAGGCTGAGGCAAATAAATAGGGCTCAATCTAAAACAGGACTAGAACCCTTCTTCATCTCCTCTTCAAGGGCCAGCCTGACTCGCCCAAGCTCTGCCTCAGCCTGGCTGATAAGGCTTGAAGCCCTCGTCAGGTCGCCTGACCTTCCCATGGTTTCAAGGTCCCTGGCAAGGGCCGAGAGCTTCATGGCCCCCAGGTTTGCGCTGCTGGACTTCAGGTTATGGGCCTCCTGGCTGAGCTTTTCAGGATCTCCACATTCCAGGGCTTGATGCATCGCTGCAATCCTGCTTGGCGCCCTCTCCAGGAATAGCATTCCCAGCTCCTCGATTATATCCGGCTCGCCATCCATCTGAAGTTTCCTAAGTCCTTCAATGACGCTCTGATCCACTGCAGGCTCTGGCACGATGTGACCCAGGCTCGACTCCAGGGCATGCTGGAGCTCTTCTATCTTCACGGGCTTGCTGACGTAGTCGTCCATGCCAGCCCGAAGGCACCTTTCCCTGTCGCCCTCCAGGGCATGGGCGGTCATGGCAATGATGTAGGGCTGATAGCGCGCCTGCTCACGAATGCGCCTTGTAGCCTCCAGTCCATCCATCTCGGGCATCTGGATGTCCATAAGGACCAGATCATAATGCTGCCTCTCCAATGCCTGGAGCACCTCCAGACCGTTGGATGCAATGTCAGCTCTGTAGCCCATGCGCTCGAGCATCCTCACTGCCACCTTCTGGTTGACCAGGTTGTCTTCAACAACCAGGATCTTCAACGGATGGCGCTCTCCCATGGTTGAATCTATGACTGCCGGCGTCCTGGCTGCACGCCTTGTCCCGGAAAAGATGCTTATGAATGCATTATAAAGAGAAGAGGCTTTTACCGGCTTTCCAACTGCTGCTGAGAACTCCAGGCCCAATAAATCTTCATCTGCAGAGATCAGGACTATCAGGGGCAGGCCATGGTGCTTCCTGGCCTTTGAAGCCAGCTCCTTTAGATCATCACTCTCAGCGTCCACTACGAGGGCATCGTACATCCCCAGGTCCAGCATCATCCCTCCATTCATAGAAGACTCAGCTGCCTCAGGAAGCATGGACCATGACCTGGCCAGGTCTGAGACGAGCCGGCTGCTTGGGCCTATGGCCAGTACCTTCCTTCCTGCCAGATCCGGCCTGTAGCATATGGCGCTTCCGGCATCAGTGCCCTGTGCCTCAATCACGAAGTAGAATTTAGAACCCTTGCCAGGGATGCTCTCGGCCCAGATGCTGCCGCCCATCATCTCCACCAGGCGCCGGGCTATGGCCAGTCCAAGGCCCGTGCCACCATACCTGCGAGTGGTAGAGGCATCGACCTGGCTGAATGATAAGAAGAGCTTGCCCAGGAACTCCTCTGAGATTCCTATGCCCGTATCTTCTACAGCGAAGAGGATCTCATGGCGTCCGTTCTTTTCATCAGAGGATACATTGATGATGACCCGCCCATTCTCTGTGAACTTGACGGCATTGCTGAGCAGATTGACCAGAACCTGGCGCAGCCTTGTCACGTCACCCACTATCACCTCTGGAACCTCTGGTCCTATGGTGTAAGACAGGTCAAGTCCTTTTCTGGATGCTTCTGCTGCTACCAGGTCCATGGAGGCCTTCAGGCATTCAGCCAGGTCGAAAGGCTGTCTCTCAAGCTCGAGACGTCCTCCCTCAATCTTTGAGAAGTCTAGTATATCATTAATGATCTCCAAAAGAGAGTCACCGCAGGATCTCACAGTCTCCACATACTCTTTCTGCTCATGTGTCAGAGCAGTACCAAGCATCAGCCCGGTCATGCCAATTATGGCGTTCATGGGTGTGCGAATCTCGTGGCTCATATTGGCCAGGAACTCTGACTTGGCCTGGGCTGCGGCCAATGCAGCATCTTTGGCATTCAAGAGCTCAGCCTCCATGAGCTTGCGTTTAGATATGTCATTGAAGCTTGCTATGACATATTCAGGCTTCCCCTGGCCGTTCAAAACAGCAGAGCTGACCACCTCTGCAGGGAAGACTGACCCATCGTTCCTCCTTATGGGCAGCTCACCCCGCCACTGGCCTTCTGAGATCAGTACTGGCACGATCTCATCATCGATAATCTTGCCGCCTTCTTCATCAGTAAATGAAGATATCCTGGAGCCCAGGATCTGGCTTTTATCGCTTATGCCAATCAGATCCATGAACCCCTGATTGATGTACTCTACCTCTCCATCAAAATCGGATAGAACTATGCCGGAGGGCATGGTATCCAGAGCCTTGGTTAACCGTCTTACCTCATTCTCTGCCTGAGTCCTCTCTGTTATATCCTGGCCCTGAGCAATGGTTGCCACAACTGCAGTGCCCTCTTTATTGTAGATGGCAGCAGAGTTCCAGAGTACTATTCTAACAGTCCCATCTGTGCGCTGAATAGGGATCTCCACAGCCTCCCACCTCTCACCTGAGAGGGTGCGCTGGATATAGGCCATAGATTCGTTCCTGCTCTCCTCAGGGAAGAGTATCTCAAAGTGCCTTCCCAGCACCTCTCCAGAGGTGCGTCCGACCAACCGCTCAAAGGCGTGGTTGAACCTGGTAATCCTGAAAGATGGGTCCCAGACGATAATTGGAGCGTTGGCATAGTCTATCAGGCTTTCCAGGTAGTCCCGAGTCTCCCTGAGGGCTTCCTCCGAAGCCTTGCGGATAATGGCCGCTCCAATGCTTCCGGCCGAGGCCGTCAATATGGACACCTCAGACCTGGTCCAGGCCCGCTCTTCGCTGCAGTCATCAAAGCCAATGAAACCCCAGAACCTGCCTTCAACAGTTATAGGCACAATGAGCATTGACACTATGCCCTGAGGCTTCAGGATCTGCCTTTCCTGGGCTGGAAATTCCCTGACCAGGCCGCTTACAGGCTCTCCGGCCCTGAGGAGTTCGAACCATCTAGGACATGCCTCCTTATAAGAGAGGTTCTGAAGTGCGGGGTTGTCTATCTGGGGCGGTATTCCATCTCTGGACCACTCAAACCTCTGGCTTGTGAGAATCCTTCCATCTATCTCATGGTTCTCGAATATGTAGACCCTGTCGACCTCGGCAGACAGTCCCAGTATCTCTAATGCCTGCTTCATTCCCGAGCTGTAGTCTCTGGCCGTGAGTAGCACATTGGCGGCCACTGCAACTCCTGCCAGGAGTATGTCTCTTTTATGAAGCTCCTTCTCGGCCATCTTCCTGTCAGTGATGTCTCTTATGGACTCCACAGACCCGATTAGATTGCCCTGGTCATCTATGAGTGGAGATGCCTTGGCCCACAAGAAGGCGCCATTTCCCTCATTTAGAGAAGGCACGAAGACCTCGCCGTATAATGTATCGCCTCTCCTTTCCAGGTACTGGTACCTGGATTCCAGGCCAGGATCTTTGACGCCTATCAGGTCTACCAGCATAGGCAGGGACTTCCCATAGAACGGCAGCGCATAGGCATGGTTCCCCTTTCCCATCACCTCTTCCATGCCTACGCCCGTCATCTCCTCTATAGCCCTGTTCCAGGCTATCACTCTCTTATCCCTGTCCACCACAAATGTGGCGTCAGGCAGGAACTCGATGATGGACAAAAGCCTCTGGTGAGCATTCCTCAGCCGGTCATAGGCAAGCTCACGAGCTATGGTCCCGCCAATAGATCCAGCCACGGTCAGGAGTATTGAGACCTCCGACCATGTCCACTGGCGCTCTTTGCTGCAGTCGTCCAGGCCTATGAATCCCCAGAAGGCGCCTTCTACCATGATGGGCACTATGAGAAGGGAGGTTACACCCATAGCCTCAAGGTTGCGGCGCTCGATCTCTGGAAAATCTCTTGTCAGGCCTCTTACAGGCCTGTTGCAGGTCATCATCTCGTACCATGCTTGGCCCACTGAGTCATATTCGAAGTTCAGCATCTCAGGCCTGCCAAGCCTCGACCCTGACGGGTCTTTAGACCACTCATATGCGAGGCTGGCGAGGTGCCGGCCGTCCTGGTCATGGTTCTTGAAGATGTAGGCTCTGTCCACATCCGCTGCACAGCCAAGAATCTCCAGTGCCTGGTTTATGGC
>DATMZB010000421.1:0-3292 GCA_035560655.1 Methanotrichaceae archaeon
GCTTTATTGTGCTTGTCCATGACCTGATCATGGGTATATAAAATCAAGATTTCAGGACTCTATACGCCCTGGAATATGAGGAAAAAGATAAAGCCAAAGGAAGAAAGCCCTGAATAAATTAATTGAATGTGAGATGAGAGCTTGAATAGTGCTTTTTTAGCATTTGCAGTCATCGGGCTGATAGCAATATCGGCACTGACGGTATCATGTGTCGATATATCTTCGAATACGAATGCGAGTGTAAATGCACCGCATCTGTTCAATCATCAGACATCATAAAGCTGCCCGAGCCCCGAACCGATGGGAGTTTCTCACTTGAAAAGGCCTTGAAGGAGAGGCGGTCCATTCGCCAGTTTGGGAACGGGTCTCTGAGCCTGGATGAGGTATCCCAGCTCCTTTGGGCTTGTCAGGGCATCACAGACGATAAAGGCCACCGCACTGCACCATCTGGAATGGAGACATATCCTCTGGAGGTCTATCTGGTTACAGGCAACATCAGCGGCCTGCCGGCAGGAGTCTACCATTTCATCCCTGATGGCCAGCACATGGAACCCTTGATGCAGGGCGATCTCCAGGCTAAATTCGCAGACCAGGCTGTGGGCCAGGGATGGGTGGAGATGGCACCATCCATCTTCGTGATCACAGCAGTTCCTGAGAGGATGATCAAGATTGCGGGCCCTGGATCAGTCAAGTTCGTATACGTCGAGGGTGGCCTGGCTGCAGAGAATTTCCTGTTAGAAGCGGTCTCTTTAGGCCTTGGAAGCACCTATGTAGGCGGCTTTGATCCCAACAAGACAGAGCAGTTCCTGGGGCTCGCAAGCGGCGAGGAGCCTGTGGCCGTGCTGCCTGTGGGGAGGAAGGCCTGAGAGATCATTGCTTTTGTCTGGCTGGATACTAAACTAAGACGCCGGGCTGCTACTGGAGATGGTAGCAGGCCCTTCTCCCGATCTTTTGTCTGAGGTGAATATTCATACCTTTGACAAGTGCCGGCCAGAAGCTGTTTCATTGAAGCTGTTTCATGGATGCGCTGGCATGCCAGTTATCGGCAATGAGGAGATTGAGCATGCTGAATCTGAGGCCATTGTACTTTTGTCCCAGCTAGTACGGCGAGGCTGAAATAGAATGAGTCGTGATCTTATTTCGGCTTGAATATACCAGCGATCGGATATCTCAAGGCTGACTGCCCACAGACCCCACGCCGGGGAAATGCAATCGTCCAGGCCGCTAAAGAGCATCAGAGGGCGAAAGGCCTTCAATACTTCTGGGTTAAGGCTAGCGGTCTGGGCGTCTCGGGCCGACTGTTGCGAAAGCGCGTCCGGGTCTTTGGACCAGGGCTATAGGCCATAAGACTGGCCCGACCATCCGCCCAATGAGAATTTGCCTACTGTGTGCTATGCCCTGTGCTTCCGGGGCCAATCTGTGCACCATCCCCTAATCTTCTGGGGCCGACTGCACCCTGACCCCCTGATGGCCTATAGTCTGGTTTAGCACTGACTCAGCAAACTCCAACTTTTGGGGCAGTCGGCCCAGAAGCGTAGGGCATAGCGCACCACCCAGAAAGTTGTGTTCTCCATCCTCAATTATGCTCTTGACCTGAATCTTGAGCGATTACCCTCCATGAAAGCGCTATACGAATATGGACTTCAGCTGCTCTCGGTACAATTGCGCCACCCAAAATATAGAACTTACTTTGTCTAAATAAAAACAGCCCTGGACCTCTTAAGTCCAGTTGATCTTGTTCCAGTACTCGTACTCGTGCTCCCACTCGGCCTTGTTCCTCTTGACCAGGGCCATGAAGTACTTCCTGTTCTCTTCGAGCATTTCCCTCTGCTCTATATAGTCGCGCTTGGTCTTAATGTCCCGAGCAAGTGCCTTGCCCATCTCAAATGCCCTCTTCAGCGCATCCTCAAAGGCCTCGGGGCCCTGGCTCATGCCTACGCCTACGCTTCCGGTTACAAACGATCCGAAGTTCAGCATGATTGCGTTCATGTACTCAGTGACCTGATCGTAGTGCGGGCCTCCTGCGGTGCCCACATTGACAGAGTACTTGCCAGTCAGGAGCTGGCAGTGAATGGCATCGGCCATCCTGTCAAGAAGGGTCTTCAGCTGGGCCGTGATGCTTCTGAGGTAGTTGGGCGCGCCAGTGACGATGCCGTCTGCCTCCAGGATCTTCTGGTAGAGGACCTGGAAGTCATCCTTCTTTGTGCACTCTCCAGTCTTGTAGCAGACCTGGCAGCCGTTGCAGTATTTTATGTCCAGCTTGCACACATCTACCAGCTCTACATCAGCACCTTCTGATTTGGCTCCATCCAAAACAGCCTGGACCAGCTTCAATGTCTGGCTCTTCTGGCCCCTCGGGCTCGCATTTATTGCAAGTATCTTCATAGTAAATCCTCTCTCCTCAGAGGGCACTGCAGCAATTTCTACCTTTGGATGCGCAGTATTCCCTGATCTCCGGCTTGAGGTGCGGCAGCTTCAGGAGCAGGGCATGATCCGGGAGATGAAGGCGGCTCCATCGATTCATCATCGCCATCACCAATACCATCAACATCACCACCATCACCGTTTAGAGAGGATGATCAATATATGAGGCCAGGATCTGCCAAGTCCGCATACTTCGAGGCAGGCCCTGGAAAGGTTCCTATTAGAAGCGATCTCTTTGGGACCCGGGAGACAGAGCAGTTCCCGGGTCTTGCGAGCATCGAGGGTCCCCTGTCCGTGCTGCCAGTTTGGAGGAGGGCGTAAGGCCTACCTCCTAAGGCTTTCAGGTCCAGTTGATCTTGTTCCAGTACTCGTACTCGTGCTCCCACTCGGCCTTGTTCCTCTTGACCAGGGCCATGAAGTACTCCCTGTTCTCCTGGAGCATCTCTCTTTGCTCTATGTAGTCGCGCTTGGCCTTTATGTCCCCGGCAAGGGCTTTGCCCATCTCAAAGGCCTTCTTCTGTGCATCCTCAAAGGCCTTGGGGCCCTGGCTCATGCTTGCGCCCACGCTGCCTGTTACAAATGATCCGAACATCAGCATGACCGAGTTCATGTACTCAGTTACCTCATCGTAGTTCCTTCCGGCAGTAGACACATTGACCGAGTACTTGCCAGTCAGGAGCTGGCAGTGAATTGCGTCCGACATCCTGTCGAGCATGACCTTCATCTGGCCAGTTACACTTCTGAGGTAGTTGGGCGCGCCCATGACAAGGCCGTCTGCTTCAAGGATCTTCTGGTAGAGGACCTGGAAGTCATCCTTCTTTGTGCACTCTCCTGTCTTGTAGCAGACCTGGCAGGCGTTGCAAAATGC
>DATMZB010000422.1:0-5141 GCA_035560655.1 Methanotrichaceae archaeon
CATATATAGTGGACAATAATGGATTTGCAAATTATAAAACTATCAGTGAGGCTATAACAGCCGCCAAGAGCGGAGACACCATATATCTCAAGCCGGGCGTTTACAAAGAACAGGTGGTCCTGGATAAGACGCTCACCATCATGCCCCTGGTCGGCGAGACAGGTTCCTACACTATAGATGCCAACGGCAAGGATGCCGGTTTGAAGATTACAGCCGACGGCTGCTCAGTGCAGGGCCTGACCATTGAGAACTTCACCACGTCGGGCATTGATCTTGGCTCGAGTGGAAATATCCTCAAGGATAACACCGTAATAAATAGAATACCTGAGGGAATGCAGGCCGGAATAATAACTAAGAACGCAAATAAGAACACCCTGTCAGGGAACTTCATACAGGGCTGCTACCTTGGAGTATTCATCTGGAAGGACAGCAGAGACAACCAGGTGGCCAAGAACAACATGAACGGCTGCACCAGGGCTATATTCCTGAGGGATGTGGGCGCGAACAGCATAATTGAAAACCGGGCCCGAGGGTGCGAGTATGGCATCTATCTTCTTAACACCAGCGATGTTCAGATCAAGGCCAATGGCGTGATAGATGGCCAGTACGGAATAGTCCTGCAGAACTCCAATGCCAATATGCTCACTGGCTGCATAATAGCCAATGCCACAAGGGCACTTGGGCTTGGAAACAGCAGTGGAAACCAGGTTGATAGCCTGGTCATCACCAACTCCACTGAGGATGGGATCGACCTAATCTCTTCTGATGGCAATACAGTATCCAATAACCAGATCTCTAAAGGCGATATAGGCATGCAGATACTGGACTCCGGCTCCAATGTCCTCAAAGGAAACCAGATCACTGGAAGCACCAGAGGCATATATGTAGAGGACCAGGACCGCAAGTCCAGACAAAGCTATAACAACTCCATAGATGAGTCAAACGTGGTAGATGGAAAGCCCATAGGGTACTTCTACGGCCAGTCCGGCACGCGCATCGAGGGACGGGAGTTTTCTCACCTCACACTGGCTTACTGCCAGAACATGTTTGTTGTGAGGAATACCATAACCAAGGACGCCATATTCCTCTTCAACTCCGAATCAAACAGGATTGAGGAGAATAATGCATCCAGCTGCTATGGAATGCGCCTATATGCCTCAGATAGAAACGAGGTCACTGGAAACACAGCATCCAATAATTCATTCAGCGGCATATTGCTTGTGAACTCCAACCAGAACCAGGTCAAGGATAACAAGGCAAACCAGAACCGTAGAGATGGCATAAAGCTCTTCAACGCCAGCCTTAACACCATCATCGGCAACAGCGCCGATCATAACCAGGAGGCAGGCCTCTGGCTGAACTACTCCAATAAGAACAGCATCTACGAGAACAACATATCCTCCAACCCCATGGGGCTGCTGATGCAGACCTCCAATGAAAACCTGATCTACCACAACAACTTCATAGATAACAAAGATCATGCCGAGGATAAAACTGGAGTGAATAGCTGGGATATGGGCAATGTCACCGGCGGCAACTACTGGAGCGGTCACAAGGCCTTTGGAAATCCAAGCAAAGGCTGGTCCAAGCTAATAAAGGGAGCAAAGATCGACAGCTATCCATTCCAGAACCCGAACGGCTGGAAGCTGATTAAAGAGGATAGCCAGGTGCCTACCACGGCCGAAGCAGCCCAAATAGAGGCTCCGTCTGGTGAGAATTCCCTGGTTCAACTAAGAGAGCCAGCAGTGCCAGATAGTACATCTTCTGTCGCTCAATTCGATAACACCTCGCCGGCCAACAAGGTATCCGATAACGTCTCGCCATCCAGCAGGGCATCTGCCCCAGACAATGCATCGCCTTCGACCGCGGCATCAGGACTTCATTCCAGCGGGACCAGCGCCGCTGGAGTGCAGGCCCAGTGGAACAGCCCTGCCAGCCAGCCGGCTGGAAATCTCATGGAGAACAGATCCCCTTAGGCGAGGGAAATCTACTTGAGGAAGTTGATGAGATAGGAAATTATTATGTCCAAGAAAAAGTCTGATAACAGCGGCTTGATGTCATCAGCAGGCCTGATGAGGTACTTCGAGGCTGATGAAACTGCAATAAAGCTCGACCCAAAGATGGTTGTTGGGGCGTGTGTAGCCTCTGGAGTTCTCATCCTGGGCTTGAACGTCGCCTTTGGAATGTGGCCTTAGGGCTGATTCTGATTCAGGGCTATCTCCCCCCAGGCCAGGGGATCAAGCCCACACTTATTATCCTTGATGCTGCCTATTCTAGATGCACGACCTTGATTCATCTTTTCAGATCGCTTCCGGGTTTGATTCACAACAGCCGGCCATTTCATCCCGATCTTCCAGCATATCGCCAGAAGACCGGCATGTGGCTGCAAATGGTCGAAGAAGTTGGGATGGCTGCGGCTTTGGTCGCGAGATTTATACCTCGGCCTGAATTAACCCCATCCGGACAGCACTGTTATTGCAGGGATACGATCTTGAGGAGATTATCCACGATCATCTCAAAGGCATCGCGGGCCACAATGCTCTTCTCAACGAATGTGCTTCCTGCGTCTCCAAGCATGCAGATCTCCGGGTCTATAGGTATCGATCCAAGGAAAGGCACCTCCATCTCACCTGCCGCCTTCTTTCCACCTCCGGTGCTGAAGATGTTGATGGTCTCGCCGCAGTGAGGACAGCACAGGCCGCTCATGTTCTCTATCAGGCCCAAGACTGGGACCTTCATGGACTTGATCATATTGATGGCCTTCCTGGAGTCGAGCAGGGAGACCTCCTGGGGAGTGGTGACAATTATCGCTCCTGTCATATCGGGTATTAGCTGAACTACGCTTAGAGGTTCATCGCTCGTTCCCGGGGGCAGGTCTATGAGAAGGAAATCCAGGCGCCCCCAGTTCACATCGGCTATGAACTGCTTGATGGCCCCCATCTTCATGGGACCTCTCCAGACCACTGCAGACTCCCGGCTTGAGAGGAGCAGGGCCATGGATACCACTTTGATCCCCTGAGCATCTCCAGGCTCTATGCCCTCAGGCCCCTGGTGGAGCCTCTGGTCTTCTATGCCCAGGAGCTTGGGAATATTCGGCCCGGTGATGTCTGCATCTATGATTCCCACTGCATAGCCCTTCAGGCTCAGCGCCCTTGCAAGGTTCACTGTGACTGTGCTCTTGCCAACGCCCCCTTTGCCGCTGCCTATCAGGATCTTATGCTTTACCTTACTCATGCGCTCTTCTGCGCACTGGCTCTCCTTCTTCTTGTCCGAGCAGGTGCCTTTCAAGTTGCAGGCATCGCATTTGCTGCTGCGTTCTACCACCTGGATCACGTCCAAGAATTACCGCGAACTCCTGGTATTAAGATCTATCCGGCCATCTCCCTGTGCCAAGGCATCTATGCCAGGGCCTCTAACCATGGGCTGCCTGAAAATAGTGCTTGCCGCCATGCAGCTTCTTTTCTACCCTTCCATCGCCTTCCAGGATCTTGAGGTACTTTATGGCCTCCTCCCTCCCCAGGAGCAGAAGAGTACAGATCTCCTCAAGCGTGCAGGGCCTATGGGATAGCAGGCCCAGGAGATCGGTTCTAGCCCTGGGTGGGATCTGCCAGTCCCAGTCTGGTATGATCTCAGCTCCCCTGAAGATCTCCAACATCTTCTCCATCTCATCCTGGTCTAAGGGCAACACAGGCTCCGCAGGCGGCCTGATGACAGTGTTCAGCTGGATCCTGTCAGGAGATATAGATTCTACAGCCTCTGCAATCCTCTGTGCCTGGTCATCATTCACACCCTTGACCAGCATCACCTCAAGCCAGATCTCTCCGCCGAACTCTGACCTGAACTTTTTAAGCCCTGAGACGATATCCTCTATTTTGATGCCTGGACCCGGGCGGTTGATCCTCTCAAAGACCTCAGGAGTGGCAGCATCAAGAGACGGCAAGACGACATCTGCATGGGACACCTCCTCTCTGACCTTCTCATTGTCGAGTAGGGTGCTGTTGGTGATCACCGCCACAGGGGCGTCGATGGTCTTCTTGGCGCTCATGATTATCTGGCCCAGGTCTGAGCTCAAGGTAGGCTCTCCAGAGCCTGCAAAGGTCAGGTAATCATAGCCCTGTTCTGTGCTGGCGATCTCTTTGATGACCCGTTCAGGAGGCACGAACCTGCCTCTTCTGCAGGTCAGGCAGGCCGTGCCGCCAAGCTCACAGTAGATGCAATCGAGGTTGCAGGTCTTATAGGCCAGCAGATCGACTCCCATGGAGAGCCCGAGCCTTCTGGACAGGACCGGGCCGAAGAGATAGTTGGTCATGGCAACCAGGTCTAGGATCTTATCTTTGGCCGGAATACTCTCAATCCAGGATATAACTCTATCTTAAGAGACAATTCGTGATCAGTAAAGCTTAAACAATTGCAGGCCTCTGCATCCTCCATGGATCGGGCTTCGAAACTGGTTCAAACTCTAGGAAACAGCGATGATTACTTCGAGAGGCAGAAGGCTGCCTGGGATCTCGTGGCCATGGGTGCAGAGGCTGTAGATGCCCTGATAGATGCCCTGAAGAACGGCGAGTTCTCAGACCTCAGGTACAAGTCAGCCTGGGCCCTTGGAAAGATAGGCAATGCCAGGGCAGTGGAGCCGCTGACCCAGGCCATGCTCAATGATTCAGACCACGTAGTACGCGAATGGTCTGCTGCAGCGCTTGAGGCTCTAAGAGACCAGGGGGCGGTGCCCTACCTGGTCAAGGCAGTCGAATCCGACAGCCAGAAGGACGTCAGGCTCAGAGCAGTAACGGCTCTAAGAGAGCTCAAGGCGGCGGATGCCCTGATATCGCTGCTGGACCATGACGAGCCTGAGATAAAGGGCATGGCCATGACCGCACTTGCCAGGCTGCGATACGAGGCAGCACTCGATCCAGTGGCATCTCAGCTGAGTCATGAGGACGCCGAGGTCAGGAAAAGGGCGGCAGCATTCATGGGAGAGATTGCCAGCGAGACTGTGATAGATCATCTGATCCGTGCATTGAAGGATTCACAGCCCTCAGTGAGGGAGCAGGCTTTGAAATCTCTCTGCCGCGTGCCCGGCAAAAGGTCGTGCGAGATCGCCATGTCTGCACTCGAAGATGAAGACCCCCATATAAGGCCTG
>DATMZB010000423.1:0-3851 GCA_035560655.1 Methanotrichaceae archaeon
GTTATAGCCATCCTTTATTGCCTCAGGTATGCCGCCAACCGATGTTGCTATTATTGGCTTTCCCATGGACATTGCCTCCAATAGAGCTATCGGCAGGCCTTCGCCTAGAGATATGTGTGTATAGATGTCGCACAAGGCAAGAGGGACATATGGGCTGTCAATGTCTCCTGTGAATATGATTTTGTCCTCGATCCCTTCAGCCCTGGCATGCTCTTTGAGCTCGTCCAGGCATTTTCCTTTCCTGGTGGCGATGAGTATTACATCGGGATACTTGAGGCTGACCTTCTTGACTGCGCTTATGAGCAGCTTCAAGCCTTCAGCCTTGTAGCTGAGTGCTGTCAGGCCCAGTGCCAGAAGAACTTTTGAATTCCTGCCCAAGTTGAACCTATCTCGAAACTCCCTGACTGCAGCCTCTTCTACCTCTACAGGCTCGACCCCTGCATATGTCACAGCCGAGTTCTTGAACTGCAGCCCCCAGATCTCCCCTACTTTGGATTCGAGAGTTTTTGAGACGAAGGTTACGCAGTCGCACCTGCCAAGCAAGAGCTGGAGGAATTTTTTCCTTAATGGACTCAGCTTCTGGCCTGCTGGAGGCTCGGTATGAAACGTGTAAACGAGCCTCGCTTTATGAAACGCCCTGTATATGTGCCCGGCAATGAGGTAATAGTACATGCCGCCATGAGAATGTATGACCTGGGGCTTAAGCCTCATCAGGGCGATGAATGCCTTGACGATATTCAGAGGAAGAATTGGGCTGTCCTCTATCTTATAGTTCTCTGGATCGTCTCCTTCTCTAAAGATGACATCGACTCTGGAGCCGCGCTTCTTGAGCTCTTTGGCCAGGTTGGTCAGATAGGTCTTGATTCCGCCGCCAGAGGACCCCTTCCAGTACACTGTTGTGATTACCACTCTCATATCATGTGCTCCAGTCTTCTCTGTCGGCTTCTCTCAATATGCTGGGTTTTCTAGATATCCCTGATCTTGCCACTTGCATCGCTGGAGATATATCAGTCTCATCAATCAGCTTGCTCTGGATCTGGACCCAGAGATTTCCCGAGGTGCATGAGCCCGCTGGACCGCTCACTCATCGCCACTTCATGTATTTACTCGCAGCTATGGGCTGCTCTCTTTAGCACATCCTCATAGCTATGAGAGATCTTACGCCAGTCGTACTTCTCTGCTACAGATCTGTACTTACCTTCATCCCTCTTTGAGGAAAGGATCCTTTGAACCTGCTGGACAAAGCTCTCAACATCGTCATAATAGGATACCTCATCGCCAAGAAGCTTCTCCAGGGAGATCATCCTGCTTGATAGGACCGGCCTTCCGCATGAGAGGTAGTTGAAGACCTTTCCACCTGCAGCATACTGGTTCTTCTTCATCATCTTGAGGGGGTTCAGGCCTATATCCATTGCTGATATGTACCTGCCCAGGTCAGAGTACTTTACGGCTCCAGTGAAGGTGACTCTATCCATTACCCCCAGATCTTCTGCCATCTGCTTTATCATTTCTCCATAGTCTGTGAAGAGGCCGGGACCTACCACCAGCAGCTTCACGTCAAGCTTCGGCATGGCCTGGACCACAGTCTCTAGGTCTACCCAGTGCTCAAGGGAGCCCACATATCCAATGACCTCTCCCTCAAGTCCAAGCGCCCTTTTTGCCTCCATGGACGGCATCGGCCTCAGAAGCTTTGTATCTACTCCATTGGGGATGATAGTCACTTCTTTAACGCCTATGCCTTCCAGGTAGCTCTTCAGCTCCTGGGTCACGGTTATAACCGATGCTGCATGCCTCAGGTTGTACCTGGTGATCTGGCTGACTCCGGTCTTGACCAGCTTGGCAAACCCTGATCCTGGGTAGTATACCGAGGCCGACTCCTCAAGGTGGTCCAGGTAATCAAATACCACAGGAACTCCTGTGAAGTTGGCCATGAAAGACGGCATTATGTTGGTCGAGACTATGACATCTATGTCTTCCTTCTTCACAACCTCCCTGATCTTCATTAAGTGGGGGATTGCGTTCACGATGTAATACATGGATGGGTCTTCTATCTCCTTCCCGCCTGCATCAATGAGGCTGCACGTGGTATCCCTGGCAGGCATATCCTTGAACCTCTTAAGCCGGAAGTGCATTACATAGACATCATGCTCCTCGGCAAGGGCATCGAAGATGAAGTTGAGCCTATTTGGCACCGGGTGCCTTATCCAATCTGTAGTAGGAATGACTAGTATCTTCATGTCTTGACCTTTGAGATATCTTGACCAATATTTGTAGGTTCGGCCAGATCTGAGCCGGGCATTTCAGATTTAGGGTATCTGCAATTATGCTATAAAACTCTAGCCTCTACAGGGAATTTAAACGGCTGAGGCAGAATTTTGTTGCTGATCGCTTGAAAAGAGATAAAGTACGTCCGGCTTTAGCTCCTCTTATAACTGGTGAATTCGGGCTGGATCCTGATCATGTGATAATTTGCCCTATACTATACAAGACTTAGTTCTGCCATATCCCTGTCTTCTCTAGATCTCTTCTACTAATTGAGCCAGTCTTTTATCTCTCCTCTCCAGGGTAAATAGCTCTTTGCTTCTCTCTCTGGCTCTCTTGCCTTTATCCGGGGAGTTCAAAGCCTTTTTTATAGCCTCGGCTGCTGCTGCAGGGTCTCCGTATGGCGCATAGAAGCCGCAGTCTCCTATGGCTGTTGGGATGCCGTAGCAATTCGTCCCAACAGGAACACATTCGCAGAGCATAGCTTCGCATAAGGCGTTTGGCAGACCTTCTCTTATGGATAGCTGGCAGTAGATCTTTGCTTCCTGGTAGCAGGAGATGAGCTTCTCCTGCGGCACTGGGCCTATCAATTCCACATTAGATGGCGCGATCTTTCGAACCTTATCCAGAGCATCTCCACTTAGACCTATCACCAGGAACTTCATGTCTGATAGGTACTCGGCGGCTTTAACGAATGTATCAATGCCTTTGATCCTGATCCTGCTCCAGTCATCGCCTATGCATACCGTCATGACAATATCTTTCTTCTTGCCGCTGGAGCTGAACTTCTCATAATCATACCCCGTAGGCAGGGACTCAAAGTTGTCGCCAGATATCCCGGCATTCTTGATTGCATCATCTTTTAGTGAAGGGTCCACGACTAAAACCCTGTCAGCATATCTCAAGGCAAATCTGGTCATAGCCCTTTTAGGCCAGGACTGCGTGAACTGACCGTAATCTATCTCGGGGACATAGGCTACATCATAGCCGCCTACCACTACAATGGATTTCTTCCTAAATATCTTGGAAAATAGGACCGCCAGGAAGGCATGGCCGCCTGCGAACCATGAGAATGATACATCTGACTTCATAACCGCAGACATGATTCTGAAGATATCCCGGGGCTTTCTGAAATTCACCTTCCTTACATTATAGTGGTTGGATAGAATCTCGTAGTCCTGCCTAACGAAGGATGAGAATGAATAGTATACCAATGCTACCTTCTTCTCTCCCTTACTCATCTCTTCCGGCATCTATGACCTCATTCATGTGTTTTGTCTGGAAATTCTTAAATGCTTCCATCATGGTTTGGGATTGGAATTCATTTTTCTGATTCTAGATAAGTCAGTCATGTTTTTCTTCTCCAGATATGTGTTCGATATAACGGCAAACAACTCTGGCGATATCAGTCGACGATACTGTAATTCGCATTCACTGCTGACATATTCATGACTCAGGTACATGATCGTTATCTTCATGGCTCGGCTTCGCTTGAGTGATCTCTTGATCAATAATCTTATCGACCGGATCTGCCAGTCCAAGCTTGGATCTCTCAGGCACACGGCATTCGCAGTTCAGCTATATAATCT
>DATMZB010000424.1:0-3789 GCA_035560655.1 Methanotrichaceae archaeon
AGCTGGTGACTCCCCTGCAAAGGAGATAATCAGTAGAGGCCTCGTCAACAGGCCAAAGAGGATAAAGCTGGCTTTTCAAGCCCGCCAAACTCTTGAATTAAATTAGACCAAGCCACGGCCTTCAGGCCGTGGTAGTTGACATTCAATATTTCAGCCTTGACTAGGGGCGTATTCTATCCCTCAGATATCTGGCATCCATAATCAACACTCATAAGTTCGAGCATGATCTGGTTCAAGGTCGCATTGGTTCAAGGTCGCATTGGTTCAAGGCTACACTGGCACTCTATCCACTGCTTGATTGCCGACAGAGCGCCCGCAAAATACATTCGAGTATGGAGATGGGCACTATACCAGTGCCATCTCCCCCAATTGAGAAGACGCAATCTCCACCTCGGAAAGACTCTTGTCCTTTGAGACCAGCAGTGGCCAGGTATCGACCACAAACCACAGGGCGTGAATCTTCTTCAGCAGGCTGTGCAGCCCACTCTGGTTCTCAGCGTCCAGTATCACAAAGAAGTCGAACTCGCCGAAGAGGTGGTAGATCTCCTTTATGCCCTCTATCTTCTGCAGGGCATGATAGCTCTCCTTCTCATGCTCGAATATGACCTTGATCATCGTTATTCCAATCACCATAATAATTTCCCCCAATATCAATCAGCCTGACACCAGGTGCCAGTTTATCTTTCGATTAGTGCGTTTCAGCCTGCAGATAGCGGCAGGCTTCTGCATGCCTTTATGAGCATCCGTCTAAAGTCGTCTCCACTATTCATTGGAGGCTCAGGATCAGGACCTTCATCACCCATTGTGTCAGAAATTTTTGAGCAGTGCGCAGCCATTCCGCCCAGAATGACCGACCCCATACGAGCCGAATCTGGATTCATTCCAAGACATCTTTTCATCATATGTGTCACTGGGCAGACATCTTATTTACATTTGTAGAAATTCCTAACTATTGCCTTAAGGGAAGAATTTATCTCTGGTTGTGAGGGCGCCTGATCGAAACGCGTCAGCTTATAGGACTTCTGGCTGGATCGGGTCGCATCTAAGCTGCCTGAGATGGTGTCATGGCATTTTGATGACAAAACTCATCAATAGCGAGAACCGTTGATTGGACATCACCAACGTTTGAATAACGTACAAAAGAATATATTGGGCTGCAATGGATCTGATGATGTGCATATCGGAAATATGTCCGTCATGTCAGATCCAAGAGCCCAATGATGTTAACCTTATTGCCTTCTAACTTTCAAATCAAGTGCTCAGCCTGTCGAGACCAGTGGTTGCTTGATGTCACCAGTTATTTCCACCTTTTTGCCGATAATGTACGGCGAGCCTGGCTCAAAGGTCAGCTTCTTCTTCTCGCCCACCAGAGTCACATCTCCATACACTTTTGCAGTGTTGCCTATTTGATTCAATGGAATTGTGAAGTTGTTGGGATTAAAATCTACAAGCAGAACTCCAGTCCCGTCATCTACTGTAATCCAGCAACCTCTCATGGGGCACTCTTGTGTGATCTTGCCTTCGATCGTGACTCCTTTGCCCAGATAATCGGAGCTCTTGTTCAGGATATCTTTGATGGCCGCCTTCTCATAGCCATTATCTGTAGCTTGTGCCGCCATTCCACGATCTGCTGTATGGGCTGCCATTCCATTATCTGCAGCTTGAACGGCCATCACTGCAATAGATAACAGGAGGACAGATCCAATTATCGAATAAAGCCCATTCTTTTGCATTTCTATTCAACCTACCTTTCACCATCACCCTTCGTAAAGATATATAGTCCTGCAGAAATTAACAATTATTGCCTTCATCTCAAGGATCATGCCAAATGTATGGATTTATCAAGGGCTGAAAGCCATAATTGAGAGTATATTTCAAGACAGCTCCTGACATCCTGCGATCTGGCCATCCTTCAAGCTGTAGACCTTCTGGGCATTCAAGGCAAGGTCCATGTTATGGGTAACAACAATCAGCGTGAGCCCTTTCCGGTTCAGCTCAGAGAAGAGCTCGAAGATTATCTCAGACGTGGCCGAATCCAGGTTGCCTGTAGGCTCATCAGCAAGGATGATCTTTGGATCGTTGATGAGTGCCCTGCCTATGGCTACACGCTGCATCTCTCCGCCTGAGAGCTGGCCTGGCAGGTGATTTCTCCTATCCTCAAGCCCGACCATCTTTAGCACTTCATCTATCTTCTGGTTCCTGTCCTTGTGGCTGAAGAGCAGTGGAAGCTCTATATTTTCGCGTGCCGTGAGAGTGGGCATGAGGTAGAACTGCTGGAATACAAAGCCGATGTTGTCCCTGCGAAGTTTTACCAGATCGTCCTCTTTGAGGCCTGAGATCTCAGTTCCATCCAGCCTCAGGCTTCCTTTTGATGGGATATCGAGACATCCCAGGACGTTTAAGAGCGCGGTCTTGCCAGAGCCCGAGGGCCCTATGATTGAGATGAACTCGCCTCTGGCTGCTGCAAAGCTCACATTCTTCAGTGCGTGGATCTCTTCCTTGCCGCGGCGATAGATCTTGGAAAGATCCCTGGCTTCGATGATGTCGCTCAATCCAGACCGCTCCTGATGGCGTCCATGGGAGACAGCCGGGAAGACCGGAATGCTGGATAAAGCCCGCAGATCAGTCCCAGGACCACTGAGAAGACCAGTGCAAACCCGATGAGCTCCGGATTTGGGGATATGAGCGAGCCCCGAGGCGAGTAAGGGAGCATGCCTTTGACAAAGCCTTCAATCAGGCTCGATCCCACTACCGCCGCCACAGTTCCAGCCAGGCCGCCAATGGCTGTAATGAAGACCGTCTCTGCCAGGACCATCTTGCCGATGTCCAGGCCTGAGGCGCCTATTGCCTTCATCATCCCAAACTCCCTCGTCCTCTCATTGACTGACATGAGAAGCGTATTTATGATGCCAAAGGCGCTGATTATCAGTGCAATGACAATTACCGTCAGCAATAGGGACCTCGCCGAGCCCGCCAGGTTCATTATAGTGCCCATGACCTGGGTCAGGGTTACCACCTGGATATCGGGGATCTTCTCCATCTCTCCAGACACCGCCGAGATCTTGCTTATATCATTGAGCTTGACCCCGATAGTTGTTATTTTTCCTTCTTTGTTGAAGACGCGCTGTGCCTCAGCCAGAGGCAGGAAATGGAACTGATCATCCTGGTCGCCGGTTCTATCTAAAATTCCAACTATGGTGAAGCCTGCAAGCGGTCCGTCTGCCTGAGTGACCCCAACAGATAAGTTGTACCTATCAGCCAGGCCGCGCCCTATGATCATGACATTTTTTTCATCATCCTCGAAGTATCTGCCCTTTATCTTCCACCAGGGCTTGATCTCTCTCATCTCATCTATCTTTATTCCATAGGCCACATGGGCTATATCCTGGCCGGTCTTCGCATCCCTTCTCAGGAACTGATGCATGAGCATGGGCGTGGCAAGGCCGACTCCTTCAATTCTGCTGACGTTTTCGAGATCGGTAGCAGTCAGATATTTCGGTATCACACCGCCGTGGATTACCAGGGCCGCAGCCTCGTAAGGGCATCCTTTCGGAACGGCAAGAATATTCACCCCAAGGCTGTTTATCTCTTTGCCAAGCTCTTTCTCGTACCCTGAGTTCAAAGATAGAAGGCTGAAAAGAACAGTTATGCTGATGGCCACTCCAAGCACCGTCAGAAAAGTTCTTCCTTTCCTGCGCTGCAAATTCTTGGCAGCCAGGGCCAGGAAGTTCATCTGAAGATCTCTCCATGGATCTCCACAATCTTTCCAATTATCATCGGGTCTCCATC
>DATMZB010000425.1:0-3089 GCA_035560655.1 Methanotrichaceae archaeon
TTATCAACCCATAATTGATCCCTTCGAGCCAAACGACACCTTTGAAACGGGATCGCCGGCAGAGCTCGGAGAGATCATAAGGCCTTTCATATTTCCTCAAAAAGACGCCAACTATTTTGCAGTAGAGGTAAAAAGCCCTGGCGTATTGCGGGCAAGGCTATATGAAAGCAATATAGATGCAGCATTGGCAATTCTGGACCCAGAGGGCAAAGTGCTAACGAGCAACTGGGCTTACGGCGGTGCGCCCATAGATATATCATATCAGATTTACAGCAAGGGACTTTATCGAATTTCAGTTACAAGCACCAATCCCAATAACTTCTCCCTGAAGGCGAGCAGACTCAGGGTGGATTTATTGAGAGCAGAGGCTCTCCTAGAGGACTTTGCAGGCGGGGAGGCCAGACCAAAACCTATCCCCTTTGCAAAGGCAATTGGAGGCACGATCTTCCCAGCGGGGAGGCGGATCTGCTACCAGATCAGCCCCGATAGATCTGGATTAATGAGATTCCGCTTTCAGCTCTCAGAGTGCGATTCAAGAGTAACCATCACAGACTGCAAAGGAAAACAGCTCTATTCAGGCTGGGCATACGGCACAGGATTTATTGCTGCTGATGTTGCCATACCGCAACCCGGGGATTATTTTATAGAACTCTCAGGGATGGGCCCATCTCAGATCTCCCTTAGAAGCCTCTTTTTCAGGGTTTACTTTTATCCAAATGATGAGTACGAAGGCTATAGAGAGAATAGCATTCCTGAGACTGCCGCAGAAATAAGCATCAGACAGGACGTGGCTGGCGTGATTGCTAGGCCCGGCGATATAGATTATTATCGCTTCTACATTGACCAACCTGGATTGGTCACACTTTATACGGGGGCATTCCCCCTGGATTTGTCCTTTATAGTCTACGGCATCGACGGCAAAGAGGTGTTCAACTCATGGGGCTACCGTGACAGCGTATGGAATAGGGAGTTCCATGTTCGAGAAAAGGGATACTATCTGCTAAAAGTACAGAGCACAAACGGAAACGCTTACTCATCATCGAGCTATAGATTCAGGCTGGAGATCGCCCGGATAAAGCCTGAGAGCACTATGGAAGAAGGTCACCTGATACTTAACCTCAATACTGGGATGAAGATCGATGTCCTGATTCCCGGAAGCAAGAAAGTGCTGATAATTCCAGTGCCAAAGCCCGCCACGGTTACCATTGGGGTAAAGAATCCCATAGACGCAAGCATGGCTATCACCGATAGCAGCGGAAAAGAGTTATGGAGCGGTTGGGGTTATGGGGGCGGAGTCCTGCAGAGAACTATTAAAATCGAATCCCCGACTACATTGAGGGCAGTATTGCAGGGCACGAATGTAAACGCTTGGTCAAAAAGTCAATACTTCATCTATGCCACAGAGGGAAAGGTCCCGCCAGAGCCCGCCATAACCTGTGAGCAAATCATGGAGGACAACAGGACTGTGGCATTCTCCGTTCCTGGCGCTGCCAGATACGAGATGGACTTTGAAGGAAACGGCCAGTTCAAAGAGATTGAGCCAGGACTGATACAGCATAAATATGAGGAAAGCAGGATCTATACCCCAAAAGTGAGGATCACTGATGAAAGTGGCGCTGTAAGTACAGAAAGCATCTACCTCGATCTTCAAGATATCAAACTGAAAGGCCTCAGCTGCAGAATTGCCTTCCCACGAGATGGAGAAGTCGTTGCTTCACCAAGAGCAGTTTTCGTTCAGGCGCTCACAGGCCCAGGCGGCACTGTAAAGGAGATGAAGCTGTATCTGGATGATAAGCTCATTGCCAGAAGCGATAGTTCCCACATCGATTCGAAGATACCCTGGACGGCTCTGAGTCCAGGAGAGCATACTATCCGGGCTGAGGCTTATGCTGCAGATGGAGAAAGGGCCAAAGAGACCTCCAGGTTCCAGATGGGCGATGTATTTGATCTATGGCCTGAAGGTGGAAGGACGATCACAGGCAGCCGCGCTGTGATCACATGGTTCAGCCCTCAGAGAAATGAAACTCTGGTGGAATATCGCAGATTCGGTGCAGAAAAATGGGAGAGGACTGTAGGGCAAAGCGGGAAGCAGCACCGAATAATGCTTGAGGGCCTGGAGTTTGGATCGCCCTATGAGTTCAGAGCCGGGGATGGAAAGAGCTGGAGCGATGTTCGCATATTGACGCTGCAAAAGGGCATCTCTTTTGAGCAGCCGCGTTATGGCGCGAGCATTCCAAGGGAGTACGGGCAGTCCATGCCAGTCACTGTTAGAAACAGCTCGGATAAGCCGCAGGAGGTCGTCCTGGAGTGCATGCCGCCTGCAGGAGAGGAGCTGCTGGTGGGATTTGTCGGAGAAGGATCTGAGGACCGGCCCGTTCAGCTGGAGCCTGGTAAGATAAGGCAGTTCATGCTGGCGCTCTCAGCGCAGGATTGCGTGAGTGAGCTTCACAGGTTCTCGGTTCACATTCGCTCAAAGAGCGGCTACAGCGATCAGGCTGAAGTTGAGGTCAGGGTGAAGATACCAAAGGTTGATCTCCAGTGGGAAGAGCTGGAGACGAATCCAAACACTCTGAGCAAGAAGCTGAGGCTTGTAAATAAGGGGGACGGGCTGACAGATCTCACTGTTCGGGTTGAGCCTGCAGACGCGTTCAGGCTGAGGCCAGCTGTCGAGCATGCACTGCTGCCAGCAGGTGGGTCTATGGATTTATGGGCAGATCCAATTCTATATGACGGCTTCAGCGAAGCAATTGGGGATGCATCAGCCAGATCGATCAGCAGATCCTTCAATTTCAGATTAGTCTCTTCTGTGCCTGATGGTAGTAAGGTTTACAGAGTAAATGTTGACCCAGGATTCTTTGATGCTATAAGCGCATGGTACTGCACCAATAAGCCGTTCTTACAGCTTCTTTTCAAGACAGCTGCTTATCTCGAATGTACTGTGATGGGCGAAAGATTCACAGAAATTCCTTCTAAGCCAAACCTCAAAGAATGGTTCGACTTATGGGGGCGCATGGTTGAAAGAGAAAGAATGGAACGTGCGTCTGAAAGCAAAGATGGCCTAAAATGTCCAGTCTTTAAAGGTTTTGAGC
>DATMZB010000426.1:0-2596 GCA_035560655.1 Methanotrichaceae archaeon
CATATATAGGAGACATCAAACAATGGCAAATAATAAAGAGCCCAGGCCCATAGATGAGAGCAGCAAGGACAAGCAGCTTGACCCCTTCAGGGAGGATTCCAAAGGCACCCATCTCACCACCAATCTGGGTGTGAAGGTCAGCCACACTGATGATTCGCTTAAGGCCGGTCCCCGCGGCCCGACATTGATGGAGGACTTCCACTTCAGGGAGAAGATCACCCACTTCGACCACGAGAGGATCCCGGAGAGGGTGGTCCATGCCAGGGGCACCGGCGCTCACGGCTACTTCGAGTGCCTGAAGCCTATGGGCGAGTTCACCAGTGCAAAGTTTCTGAGCAAGAAGGGCAAGAAGACCCCCGTCTTTGTAAGGTTCTCAACAGTTGTGGGGTTTAGAGGGTCTGCAGATACCGTCAGGGATGTGAGGGGATTTGCAACCAAGTTCTACACTGAAGATGGGAACTACGACCTGGTCGGAAATAATATCCCTGTATTTTTCATCCAGGATGGAATAAAGTTCCCTGACCTCATACATGCGGTCAAGCCCGAGCCCGATAATGAGATGCCCCAGGCATCCACGGCCCACGACACATTCTGGGACTTCGTTGCCAGCGCTCCTGAGAACGCTCACATGGTGATGTGGGCGATGTCTGACAGGGCCATACCCAGGTCATACAGGATGATGGAGGGCTTCTCTGTCAACACATTCAGGTTCGTCAATGATCAGGGCCAGGGGCGGTTCATAAAGCTGATCTGGAAGCCACTGCTTGGCGTCCACTCACTGGTCTGGGACGAGACCCAGAAGCTGGCAGGAAAGGACCCCGACTACAACAGGCGTGACCTGTACGATGCAATCGATTCAGGGGCATATCCAGAGTACGAGCTGTACGTCCAGATGATAGAGGAAAAGGATGAGAACAAGTTTGACTTCGACATACTGGACGCAACCAAGGTCTGGCCCGAGGAGCTCGTACCCCCAACGAAGATAGGACGGCTGGTGCTCAATAGAAAGCCCGACAACTTCTTTGCAGAGGTCGAGCAGGTGGCCTTCTGCCCCGGAAATGTTGTGCCTGGAATAGATTTCTCCAACGACCCGCTCCTTCAGGCCAGGCTCTTCTCATACATAGACACCCAGCTCACGCGCCTTGGCGGCCCGAACTTCCACGAGATACCGATCAACAGGCCTCTGGCACCGCTGCACAACAACCAGAGGGAGGGGATGCACAGGATGATGATCAACACAACAAAGACGAGCTATTTCCCCAACGCCCTGGGAGATAACTTCCCAACGCCTGCGCCGGCTGAGGAGGGCGGCTATGTCCATTACATGGAGAAGGTTGAGGGGAGGAAGGTTCGGGAGAGGAGCGAGAAGTTCAAGGACTTCTTCTCCCAGGCCCAGCTCTTCTGGAACAGCATGGCGGATTTCGAGAAGGCTCACATCATCAGGGCGTTCCGGTTCGAGATAGGCAAGGTCGAGTCCAAGGATGTCCGCCAGAGGATAGTGGATATGTTCGCCAACGTCGATAAGGGCCTGGCAACCGAGATTGCCAGGGGAGTTGGCGCAAAACCGCCCTCGAAGGGAGCTGATGCCAGCAAGGCCGGCAGGTCTCCGGCGGTGAGCATGGCAAACACTGTGAAGAACACGATCAAGAGCAGGATGGTGGCCGTACTTGCCGAGGATGGGTTCAATGGCGCTGAGCTGATGGGAGTTAAGAAGGCCATTGAGGATGCCGGCGGTCAGGCCAAGGTAGTATCCAGGCTTCTGGGCACGATCAAGGGCGCAGACGGCCAGAGCCTGATGGTCGATAAGAGCTTCCTCACAACACCATCAGTCGTCTTCGATGCGGTTTTCATACCTGGTGGAAAGAAGAGCGTCGACGCCCTGAAGGCCAATGGTGATGCAATCCACTTCATCAACGAGTCATTCAAGCACTGCAAGCCCATTGGTGTCATAGGGGAGGGCCTTGAACTGCTGAAGGCTTCAAGCATCAAGGTCATGACCTTCTCAGACCAGAACAGCGGGGTGAGGTCTGAGCTTGGAGTGGTGACCGCCGGCAAGGCAACTGATGTGGGCGCCTTCGTCAGCGAGTTCAAGAAGGCGATAGCTGAGCACCGCCACTGGGGCAGGGAGAAGGAGATGGGAGATCAGGTCCCGGCCTGATCCTTTTTTGAGGGTTTTGTCCAATGTGCTGGGATAAATGTATTGGGCTGTCACACCAGGCCTTACCTGCCCCTGACCCTGTTCTATATGAATGGCACATTTAAGCCAGATAAAGAGCACCAAACAAAGAAAGGCCCGCACGACTTTCTGGGACAGGCATTAACAGCTGGGCCTCTCAAGACCTTGGTCCAAAACGCGTCCGCGGGGGACATTTATGATCATAGGCAAGCGCTAGCCGAGAGCTGTTTGAGGGAAAGATAGCAGACCTATTGTACTTCAAGGGTATCGGGTATATGTAAATGTGATACCATCGCTCTTTTCCGCTAGCTCTGGCCTTGATCTGGGAATGTTCCCCCCAGAGGGGGTCAGGGGGGCAGTCGCACCCAGACGTCCGTTTGTTAGTGCCAGCCTAGAAAATTGTCCTGGCATTCCTTATTC
>DATMZB010000427.1:0-2522 GCA_035560655.1 Methanotrichaceae archaeon
GTTTATCTTCTTTGCAGGCTAAATCGTCAATCGCCGAATATGAGGGCGGTAACTAGGCATCGAAGCCGGATATCTTCAGAGATGAGCCCGGATTCATTTCGGCATATGTCGGGGAGTAAACTAATGCAAATAACATGGTTAGCGTAAGCTGAGAAAATAATAAGCAGAATGAAATAATATTGTTCACATTCTCAGCGGAACGATCTCCAGATCGACTCAGCATAATGAAGGAGTAGGGGTGATAGATTTGTCTTATAGAGCACGATTCAGATCGCATTCGGCGAATATGGGCGATGATAAAATGCCTTGGATTGTGAATGATGATGTGTCCAAGACACCGGCTTATGGTAGATCGCCAGGGAATGGCGAGCGTATGGGGGGATTATATCGATGAGTGCTTCAAGAAATGCTCCAATCCCGCTGATATGCATCCTGGCTATGGCATCGACGGCAGGAGCCGTCAATCTGGCGCAGACGGGGACGAATACCGTTACTGGAACTGCTGTGGTTGATGGCGATATATTCGCAACAGAGACTCTGGGCACTGCTACCGATTCTCTGTACTCGGGTGTATGGGCGCATGCATATGTCCCATCTGGGACTGAAGGCATAAACTCCGCATCATCAGAGAGGACTGTGCCAGCCAGGACTGAGACAAGGTCTCCAACTTTAGGGTCCAAGGCCTACACTCTGACCAATAGCTATGGTGATACGACAGTAATAGCAAAGGCATCCAAGACAGGTGCCCTGGGATCTGCCGAGGCATTCGCCGAGGTCTCCTCGTTGTCTTCAGCCACAGATACCTCTACTTCTGCAACAACTGGATCAGTTGGCGGCCAGTCTCAGATGGCGGCCTTCGTAACTCATTCCGGAACAGGGACTGCAGAGGCATCTGCATCTGGCTCTGCTGATTACTCTGCCATGCTCGATACAGGCGAGATCCTGGCCAGAGGATCTGTGGACGGATCAGTCGCTCTCACTGCAGAGAACAATTATGGCGGCACAGTCACCGGCGCTGCATGGAAGGCATCCACCTCCTTGGCTTCTTCAGCAACACCCGACGCTGAATTCACTGCTTCTCAGAGCTTCGAGTACCTATCTCTGGCATCCGACAGAAACGCCTTGAGTGCCAAGAGCGAGATCTCCGGCACTGCAGCAGGAGATGCTTCCGCATCAGGATTCTATGCACTGCCTTTAGCATCCAAGTTCGGCAATACTGAGTCCTCTGCAGCAGGCGATCTATCTGCATCCGCAGTCACCAGCAAGATCGGCGATTCCATCATGCCAGGACGGATAACCCTTGGCCCGCTCACTGGAACTGCTCTGACCACCAGGCTGGATTCCCTTACAACAGGCACAAGCAAGTCAATAACGGGGTCATTGTGGTCTAACTTCCTTGGTGCAGGAGCCCCAACCGCATCTGCCTACCTGATGTCTCAGGGCACAGTCTCTACCACTGGCGCATCCCATACCAGCACAGCCAATACAGAGTCCATGACCTCAGCAGGAGTCACAAGGACCCTTGCAGATGCAAGCGCGGTGTATGGCGATTCATACATAGACAATGGCGCCATTTCCGCAAGTGCCAATACAGCTTCTGCTGCAGGTGGCGGCTCCATAACTCTAGCCTCAGCTGGCGCAGATACAATATCCATGGGGTCAGGAGCACACCTGGTAAGCCGCCTGACCGGCGCTGTACCTCAGTCTGCAGCAGACTTTACCATCGCCAGCTCCATGTCTGCCACTTCCGGCGCAGGTGCTTCATCCACAGGCTCAGTGGCTATATCTGGTAATGCTGACAAGTCTGCAGGTGGCAATGCCCACACATTGGTCAAGGTAGTCGGCCCAGCCTTCTCGCCAGGCGGCACATCTGCAGATGCCACAGGCAGCTACCTGACAGCATTGAACATCGACGGCACTGCAGCACATGCAAGAGATGCAGCTGCTGGATTCACATCAGTATCCGCTCTGATAGCTGATGACATCGACGAGGTCAATGTCTGGTGCTGGATAGATGGCTCCGATGCGAGGACTCATGCAGAGTCTGCATATGGACTCTCCCCGTTCGTGTCCACACCGGTCTACACATCCGACCCACCCGGCGTGGCAGGCGCGACAGAAGGCCCGGCTGCGATCAGCGGAGCTACAGCCACATCCAGGTCTGTTGATACCATATTTAGATCCTCTATATAGGCTGGAGTTGAGCCTCACCTGAGGCTTAACTGTCCTTTTTTATGGTGCTTTACCAAATGGATTACATTAACATCTTCAATCGATATCAGGAACATTCACCCATCGCCTGAATCGCCCAATCATCCGTCCGGTGAGGTACAATCACATTCTATATGATATGCTCTGCGCTTCTGGGGGCAACTGCCCTAGAAGCGCAGGCATAGAGCTAATGTAAAAAGATGAATTGAACAGGATATCTGGCAAAAGGCATAAATTAACAAAATTCATCCGCAAAAAATAAAAAGAGAATGAGGGAAAGCCTACTCGAACTCCCCTCCACCCATGCCGCC
>DATMZB010000428.1:0-4203 GCA_035560655.1 Methanotrichaceae archaeon
GCTTCCATATCCACTCGCCAGTAAGGCCCTGGCTTGCTAGTCCCTGTCACCCTGAACCGGGTGCCATGCTGCACCAGGATTTCAGTCTCAGCACCTTCGAGCCTGGCCGCCTTGGTCCCTTTAGGTAGCTTGATCACTGCGATAATGCCTTTCTCCGGGCGGTCTTTGCCCCGGAAGGCATGTCCGCCAGATCTGGCATGTTCAGCAGCAATTTCAACGCTGGCCGCAGTTGAGCAGAAGCCTTTATCAGTGATTATAGCGCCTTCGAGCCTATCAAAATTCTTGTAGAGACCATATTCTTTGTCCGTGGTCTCTGAGATGCCTTTGAAGACTCGCTCCTCTTTGTCTAGAGGAGACCTATCAATAGCCTTTTCCAGAGTGACTATTTGGGCCTGAACTTCCGGGCGTTCCTTTGGCAGGACGTTGGTTGCTTTATCGCCTTTTCTGAGAAGGGAATTGATCTTGCCATAGCCAGCGCCTTGATAGTGGCTGAAAGTGGCTAATTCTGTCTCATCAAATTTCCCGCCAGAAACGCTTCCAGATGCAAATCGTCCCTTCTCATCGTGGTTCGGGTTGGAATTGTTCTGAAAGGAGTCCCCTTTTATAGGAGGTGTCTCATCACCTTCCTCTTCTGGAGCAGATTCGCCCTCTACCGGTTCTTCTGCGGGAGTGCTGCCACCTCCCCCCCAGCCACCAGCTTGCTTCTTTTGCGACGCCAGGAACTCCTGCCTCTCCTTAATCTGCTCTCTCTCCTCGTCTGTCAGAGGCTCCCAGCCCATGACTTCATAGAGTCGATCGATTGTTATGCCGCCGGTTGGCCAGAGCTGCAGGGCTTCCCTATGAATTTCTATTGGATCATAAGTATTGGGGTCTTCGAACGTGAATTCGACTGACCAGCCCTCGAAGCCATTCTGCTCAAGGATCTCAGTGTAAAGGAGCTCGTAGGGAGCGGCAATGATCTTGCGCCAACCTCTGACCACCATGAGGGCCAGGTCTAGCAGGGGCGCTGAGGACTTGGAGACAGCAGCTCCATTCTGCTCTACCCAATCTCTGGGTATGAGGTGATTAAGGATCTCAGCCTTAAGATAAGTATCATACTCTATTATGCTTTCAGTGGCCTGTAATCCCTGGAACTGAGGCTCATGCTCAGGCCAGTAGATCTGGACGCTGTTGCCACCATAGTTCTTTGCGATATCTACAGCAGCATCATAGGCTCTCTTGTACCTGGGGGCGTCTATGCGACCGAATGGATCTGCTTTCGATAGGCCAGTCTTCTCATCATAGATCTCATTGACCTTGATGCCAAGCGGTGGTGCTCCTATCCGGTTGACCCGCTGCATCATGCTCTTGCGCACGGCCTCTAGCTGCATGGCAGTTGCGGCTATGCCAGCCAGGTAGGTCCGTCCATCCGGGTATCTGGAGCGAGTATCCTTGATATGGAGTATATTGGCTTCTGGTATGCCTCTGGCACCTTTAGACTGAGCCTCACCCATCCATTCTTTGCGCTGGTCCTCGGCCAGCTCTGTCATGTCGAGATTAATGGGGAATGAGCCCATCCAGGGGCGCTGCCAATACTCTGTATGGCGCTCCTGGGCATCATATACGATGCCCCTCAGGATGCGGCCAGTAACGAATCTGGGTGGCACTGCATATGGCGGCCACCAATCGAAGCTTGTGGCATCCAAATAAATAGCATACTCTGGAGCGGTCCAGCCATCGACCTTTCCCCAGCCGACTTCTGTAAGGCCAGAGCCAAAAGTAATGCAGTCGATCCAGTTGAGGCTCATGAGCCTTTCGGTGCCCATGCGCTTGTCTAGCTCCAGGAGTTTGCCTTTGACTATCTGGGCTTTGTGAGCTAGGGCTTTGGCGTCGGCCTCTGCGGGCAAATTGACCTGAATGCTTCTGCCCTGCATCATTAGGCCGAGGACCTGGTAGAGAATGCGGTCTACATTCCCCATTTCGGAAATATTTAGGAGCTGTTCTGCACTAAAACGCTGATCCCAATAGCCGTAAAGGACCGGGTACTCGCGGCCTTTGGGCTGCTTGATATCGGAATTGACCAGATAAGCTTCCGAGGGGCCCATTAGGTGCTGAGAGGCTGCTCTGCGAGCAGCGTTTGAGGCACGGGATTTGGCTTTGATTTCGTTGGCCTCTTGGAAGTTGTAGGAATAGGACATAAGCACCTCTTTAATACGGACCACTGTAAGCAGACTGGAAAGCTGAAGGGGATGAGATGGGAGGCTCCCAGACAGGGGGCTCCCTGGCTCTATTTCCCAATATACCGGATATCGCCATTTCTATAGAATCCGGGCCATCATCGAAGTCGGCATTTGGAAAGCCCTTGAACATCATCATGAGCTTTTTATATTTCTTAGCCCAATCGGATCTGAAACAAAGCTGCCCATTGTAATAATGAGGCTGAAGAGATCTTATCCTACCTTCCTTGTTCGATGTGCTCCAGAAAAGCTGATAGGGAACTACCACACCGGCCTCTTTCTGGGCCGTCCTGAGCTGTAATTCGAAGGTACTCAGCTTGCCCTTATCATACGCAGATTTGGCAATGCCGAGGCTGTTGGCCTCTATCATGAATAAGCGATAATTGAATTGGATCTGAGCGGCGATGATCTTATCAATGGAATCGCCCTGAGAATCGACTTCAAGATCGCAATCCCAGACCAGCCACCTATTATCAGGCAGCACTGCTATCGTGGGGATACCTGCATAGTCGTGCCCGCCCTCCGATGGGTCAAAGGCACCGTACATGATGCATTTTCGAAGGTCAACGGTTGCAGGATCTATCAGATAGTTCTCAATGACCTCCAGATTGAACAGTGAATACTTACTATCAGGCGGCCTCTGCTGCCACATGGCCTCCCATTCATAAGGGCCGACCATTGCACACTTTTTCTTTAGGGCGGCTTCATCATACTTCCAGGGCCAAAGGGCTTCACCGGGCTTCCTGGGATCATATGAAGGGACAGGTGCTTCTGCGATAGCAGGAAGATTCAAAACCTCCCACTGCTCGGCGTCCGGGTCTTCATCTGCCGCCTTCAGGAGCCGACCGGCCAGATCATCGCTGTGCCATCTGGTGAGAATGACCAGCATCCGAGGATTCTTTTCGGCCCTGGTATAGAAGGTGCTCTTGAACCAATCCCAGGCGTTCTCTCTGTAAGTGGGGGACTCCGCTTGCGCCCTGTCCTTGACAGGATCATCTATGACGCCTATGTCATAGCCCATGCCCGTGATGCCTGATCCAACGCCGCCTGATCGATAGACCCCGGAATGCCCAACTATCTCAAAGATGTCATTGTTTCTGAGATAGTTGCCTTGAGAAGTGTTTCGGATATTCTTCTCACTCAGAGCGGTTTCGGGAAAGACCTCTTTATATTGCGGGCTCACAATAATCCGCTGAACATCCCTGTTCATCCTAGATGCCAGATCGGACCCGTATGAAGTGGCTATGATTTGAAGATCCGGGTTTCTGCCAAACGCATATGCTGGAAACATCCTAGAGCCCAATTCAGACTTTCCGGCCCGTGGATGAGTAAAGATCATCAGGTTGGAGATCTCACCGTCTAGAAGAGCATCCAGCTTCTGACAGATCAGGCGATGATGCCAATTGATATTATATTTTGGCCTTAGATAAGTGTAAAAGTTAAGTAGGCTCTTGCTTGCCAGCACCCGGCTGGTTTCCTTCGAGCCTTTGCTGAATAGCCCTGAGCTGTTCAAGCTCTTCAACAGAGAGTTTCGATAGGTCGAACTCGTTTGAGATGCTGACATTTGTTTTCTCTTCAGGCTTCACGAAATCGATAATCGTTGACAGCATCCTATGCAGCGCTTGGCTCGCGGCCAGCCTGTCTTTGGCAGTCTCTAGCTTAACCTTGCCAGGGCCTTCGTTGCTCTCAGCTATGAGAGTTCGAAGGCTCTCTGTCTCTTCGTCCAGGTAGCGAAGATACTTGTTGGCCCATTTGTCGGCATCGTCCAGGATCTTGGAGCGGACGGCCTCTATTTTAGCCGCGTTCTTGGACGTGGCCTCAGATCGATATTTGTCCAGGTAGGGGTCAATGGCCCTATATGAGATAACGAGCCCAAATTTGTCAAGCAATATAGCAGATAATGCGGTGGAAGTGAGCGTGCAATTTGACCGGATGAAAGCTTCGATCTCAGGCGTTATCTTTCTTTTTCCCACTGAAAACCACTGTC
>DATMZB010000429.1:0-5502 GCA_035560655.1 Methanotrichaceae archaeon
ATACTTTATTGATAGAGTTGCTCGGAGGCATCGATATATTTTCCAGATATCGGTTAGACATAGGTCAAAGGCTCGTCATAGTGGCCGTATCGAGGCTGAGAAAAAATGGCGACACCTAAATAGTCTTCAACTTAAGCTGACAGGAGATCTGCTTCTATTCATTTACAGCCTTTTGATCAGGAGATGACAAAGGTTAAATCACATCTGGTGATCTAAGCCTGGGAGGATTGGCATGGACAAGTATGAACAGGTGACCGAGCTTGCCAGGAGGCGCGGCTTCATGTGGCCGGCCTTTGAGCTGTACGGCGGAGCTGCGGGATTTTATGATTACGGCCCTCTGGGTGCCACTCTCAAGCGCAGGGTGGAGGAGATCTGGAGGCAGTTCTTCGTCATTCGTGAGGGCTTTGCTGAGATTGAGGCCCCAACCATAGGAGTAGAGGGGATCTTCCAGGCCTCGGGCCACTTGAGCGGCTTTTCTGATCCACTCTCTGCCTGTAAGGAGTGCAAGGAGGTTTACAGGGCCGACCACCTCATAAAGCACATAATAGAGGTGCCTGATGCCCTCTCCAATGATGAGATATACAGGACCATCCAGGAGAACGAGATAACCTGCCCCGAGTGTGGAGGCGCTCTATCAGAGGTGTATGACTTCAACCTCATGTTCAAGACGGCCATAGGTCCCGGAAACAAGCTCCAGGGCTACCTCAGGCCTGAGACCGCACAGGGCATGTTCATAAACTTTCCAAGACTTCTGAGATACTTCAGGGACCAGCTGCCCTTTGCAGCAGTCCAGATAGGCAAATCCTACAGAAACGAGATATCACCCAGGCAGGGAGTCATAAGGCTTAGAGAGTTCACCCAGGCAGAGGCCGAGATATTCATAGACCCCAGGAAGAAGACTCATCCGAGGTTTGGAGAGGTCAAAGATATAAGCATGAAATTTTACTCCCAGGCAGCCCAGGAGAGGGGCGAGCCAGAGGAGATGACATTTGGCCAGGCAGTAGAAAGGAAAGTCATTGCTCACGAGACCTTAGCCTACTACGTCGCCAGGACATACCAGTTCCTGTTAGCAGTGGGAGTGGCCCCCGACCGCCTCAGGTTCAGGCAGCATAAGTCAGATGAGATGGCCCACTATGCCGCGGACTGCTGGGACGCCGAGGTGCTTTTAGAGCGCCTGGGCTGGATAGAGATCGTGGGAATAGCAGACAGGACTGATTTCGACCTCAAGGCTCACATGGCCCAGAGCAAGGTCAACCTGAGCGTCTTTGTGCCATTCGCAGAGCCTGTGAAGAGAGAGAAGCTTGTGATCAAGCCCGACATGAAGGCTCTTGGTCCAAAATTCAAAGGCCAGGCAAAGGCTGTGGCCGACGCACTCAAGGCCATGAATGTCGAGGAGCTCAAAGGGAATGACGGCCCAATCAGGGTCCAGCTCGATGGCGAGAGTGTGGAGATAGACAGGTCTCTGGTCAGCTACGAGACTGTCACTGAGGAGATCAGGGGCGAGGAGATTATACCCCATGTGATAGAGCCGTCCTTTGGCATAGACAGGATAATCTACACCATCATGGACCACTCCTACATCGAGGACGTGGTGGAAGGCGAGCCCAGAGCAGTGCTCAGGTTCAACCCCTCCGTCGCGCCCATAGAGGTGGCCGTGCTGCCACTCATGGACAGGGATGAGCTGACAGTGCCCGCAACAAAGATCCTGGACACACTGCGGTGTAGAGGATTCAGAGTGGACTACGATACATCCGGATCCATAGGCAGAAGGTACAGGCGCAATGACGAGGTGGGCACGCCCTACAGTGTGACTGTGGACTACGGAGCCGTAGAGCAGAGCACAGTCACCATCAGGGACAGGGACTCAATGCGCCAGATAAGGGTCGAGATAGACAAGGTCGCAGACGCCTTGCAGTCGCTCCTGTCGGGACGCGCCAAATTTGAGGATGTTGGAGTTCCTCTCCAGCCCGCCAAGGCTTAAGCTAGATCTGCCTAAATACTGAGGTGAGATTAGAGCTTGCAAGAGAAAAAGATCACCAAGGTCACGCCCGACTGGCGGATGACCCTGATTAGGGAGCTGAAGAGAAAGCTGATCCACATCACAGGCCTGTCTGTGCCAGTGGGAATAATCCTCTTTGGGAAGATGACCACTGTGGCACTCATAGCTGTAGCCCTGGCAGTGTCCCTGGTGCTCGAGGCTGGGAGGCTCCGGGGCAAGATCACACTGCCGGCAGTGAGAGAGCACGAGCTTGACAAAACTGCGGGGTACGTGTACTACATACTCGGAAGCCTCCTCACAGTGCTCCTCTTCAAGCCGGCTGTGGCCATAGCCGCCATGCTCATGCTCTCAGTGGGAGATGCCGCCAGCGGGATCATTGGATCAGTGCTGCGCGGGTCCAATGTGAGGACGGAGGAGAGCACAAAGCGCATCAAGCCTCTGCCCATAACCGCCGGGATGTTCATGGTCTGCCTGATCCTGGGATACCTCTCATCAGGAATCACCGGCCTATCCCCCATAGTTTACCTGGCAGGAGCCGTGGGTGCCACACTGGCAGACGGGGTTCCGGTCTATATAGGCAAGAGGTGCCTTGATGACAACCTGACCATACCCCTCTATGCAGGCCTGTTCATGAGCCTGGCAGGACTGGTAAGGTTGGCCTGAGCCAGAAAGGTTTTTTAATAGAGGCTGCCCTACCAGAGATAACGCTATGGCGCAGGCAACTAAGTTGCTTGATCATCAATGCAGAAAGGAGGTATGGTATGGATATTATTTTGCTGGGCCCACCAGGATCCGGAAAGGGCACACAGGCCAAGATGATCGCAGACAAGTACCACGTGAAGCACGTTTCTACAGGCGACATACTCAGGGAAAACGTCAGGAACAACACGCCCCTGGGAGTGGAAGCCAAGAAGTACATGGATGCAGGAAAGCTCGTACCTGACTCGCTCTTGATAAGCATCATCAAGGACAGGCTAGCCAAGCCAGACGTCAAGGGCGGCTGGATGCTAGATGGCTATCCAAGGACTATCCCCCAGGCAGAGGCGCTCGATGCCATACTGCCAAGCCTTGGACAGAAGATCGATGTCGTTCTCAACATCGACGTCCCTGATGCAGAGCTCGTAAAGAGGGTCACAGGCAGGAGGATGTGCAAGTGCGGAACCACATACCACGTCCAGTTCAACCCGCCCAAGGTCGCAGGCAAGTGCGATGCATGCGGCGCTGACCTCTACCAGAGGCAGGACGATACTGAGGCTACAGTCAAGCAGAGGCTCCAGGCCTACCACACCCAGACCCAGCCACTGATTGACTTCTATGCCAAGAGGGGCATCGTCGCCAACATCAACGGCGCCGGCGATATCAAAGAGATATTCAACAACGTCACCAAGGCTCTGGATAAGATCTGAGCCTTCATCTTTTTTTAGATAATGAATATCAATTAGTTAAATGGGTCGGCTTTCTTCTGCAGTCATTGAACCCCATGACCTGTTCAGTACTCCTCAATTAATGAGTGTGAATCTTCTTTTGCATCAGATGCCTGCGAGAGGCTGCCACTGGAGATCGCGACCTTAATGTGCATCGGTAGTGACATTCTCGTGATATTCAAGCTAAGAGCACTGGCTGGAGAAGAGCAGCAATAACTTTCTGGGTAGGCCCTAACAGCTGAGCGTCTCAATGCAGACAGGCCTCCCTGACCTTGTGGCTGCGGGAAAAATTTTTACGTCGCTAGGCGAGATGTCAGAGGCGGTTTTGGGCAAGACAACGCGACCAATTATGCCTTAGCGCTCTCGCTTAATTTTGGAGACGGTCTGCTCTGCGATTTTCCTTCAATGCAGATCCAAGGCCTTCCTGGCAATATCTCCTCCTTATGTGAGCTGCTGAAGACCTGCTCACACATGATGCTCTATGATCACAGTGTAAAAAAGCTCATATCTCTATGCATACCTTAAATTCAGTTCCACCATTGCTCCTAACTTCTAATGTGCCCTTGAGCTGCTTTACTAAACTTTGAACCAGCATCAATCCCATGGTTCTTGGAGCATTGATATCAATATCATCAGGCATTCCAATCCCGTTATCTTTGACTGTCAGTGTGAGATGATGGCCGTCCGAACTCAGGCCTATATAAATCTCGCCCAGCTTCCCTGCGGAAAAAGCATGTTTTATGCAGTTGGTGATCAGCTCGTTTAGGATCAACCCAAATGGGATGGCCTTATCTATGCCCAGGGAGATCTTCTCCAGGTCGGGATAGAACCTCACCCTCTTTCCAGATCCAAACGACCATATCAGATCCCTGGCGAATTTATTTATATACTCATCGAGATACACTTTTGATAGATCATCAGACCTGTAAAGCTTCTCATGCACCAAGGCCATGGATTTTATGCGGTTTTGGCTATCCCTGAAGGCATCTGCAGTCTCTTTGTCCTGGATCTTCCTCGACTGGATTTTGAGTAGGCTGGAGACGATCTGGAGGTTATTCTTGACTCTGTGATGAATCTCCTTTAGAAGAACCTCTTTCTCCTGAAGCGATGCCTTTAGAATCTCCTCAGAGCGCTCTCTTTCAGTGATATCCCTAATGGATTCGATAGCTCCTACTATATTTCCCTGAGAATCGTATAACGCGGAAGCTACACACCATAGGCAGGCCTTCCCACCGCCTGACATAGGTATATAGGCCTCACCAACCAGGGTCTTGTCTTCTCTCCTGAGGTTGGAATAACTCATCTCAACTTCCTCTTGGGGACTGAGCACCAGATCAATTAAAATTGGTCTTCTCTTGCCATAGAATGGCAAGGCATGTTCATAGTTACCCTTTCCTATCATCTCTTCGGATTTGACCCCAGTCAAGACCTCGATAGCGCGGTTCCAGGCGATCACAGTCTCTTTGTTATCTATGACTAAGGTTGCATCTGGCAGGAAGTCGATGATATCCGCCAGACGGTGCTCGGATCCTTTGAGCGCCTCTTCAGCATGAATCCGTTCTGAGATCTCTTGCTGGGCTTTAGCATACAGCGAGACATTCTCTTTATGAGTAACGATTTGACGGATAAACACTAGACCCACGATTATTCCAACACCCAGATCCAGGAGGTAGATAAAAGGCTGCTGCGGGCTGTTATTGCGGCTCCAGATAAGCATGAGGTAAGCAATGCCCGCCGAAAGGTAAGGCATATAAAATAGCCAGCTAAACTGACTGGATAGAGACCCCGAGCTGAGCGAAGGTTTGTAGGTATCAAGTTTTCCAGCATTTAAATGCGATACACCGGCTAAAATGAACAAGGCATAGCCGAACAACCCAAGGATATCTAATGGGCCGCCCGATACATAAGACCCCTGCAGGTTCATAATAGAATAGCTAAAATCATATATAATTTCTGCCATGCCTCCAAAAAATAGCAGCCTCAATGTCACTCGATCTATCGAACTTACCTGCCTGAAAAGCAATGTTAGCAAGACAAAGAGCAAAAGTAGATCCATCACAGGATATGCAAGTGAAAATG
>DATMZB010000430.1:0-3588 GCA_035560655.1 Methanotrichaceae archaeon
GCCTTGAATACTCCTGCGCTGTAGACCAGTGGGATCGCAGGTCGGCGCAGCAGGAATGCAGCCTGCTCGATGAAGCCAGTGCAGGCCCCATCCGTGAAATATAAAGCCTAGCCCCATCAGGGGCGGGCAGCTTATATGCGCTGCATCGTGGAGCGCAATATTAAGACAGCTCAGTATCAGTCAACGCCGTATCAGGCAGCACAGCTATTCCCCGGGCAGGGCTGACAACCGCCCGCAGCCCCACAGCCGGTGCGGGGGCATTTGGGAGCGCATGCTGAGGCCGCAGGAGTTCCACTATCAGAGGCTGTGGCTGTAGCTGCGGCATTGTAAGCAGAGCTGCCGCAGCAGGCAGCGCAGTTAGTCCCGCAGCAAGCCTGGCAACCACCTGCAGATCCACAGCCGCCATTGGGGCACTGGGCCCCACATGCGGCTGCTGCAGGGGCGCTGATAGCTGCAGATTCTGTACCAGCATTATGGGCACAGGCGCCTCCGCAACTGGCTACGCACCCCGCCTGAGGGCACGCAGTGCTGTTGGGGCAGCTGCAGTTTCCCGTATCTCCAAAAGCAATTCCAATTCCTGCAAAGAGCAGGAGAAGTGATATGATTGCTAAGTTCTTCATTATTTATGTCTCCCATTTGCTCGTGAACTGGCCCGCAGTCCACGCTGATCAAGTAATACCTATCACAATATGACGATTTTGGTTTAGGCAAATGCCGAGGTTATTTTGAATGGATTTCTGATTCGATTTGTAATATTGCGCTGAAAATCGTTATGGATTTGTGGACGTCAGATCATTTAGGCTCTGAAATCATGCATGGACAGAGATCATCAAGCTGAGAGATTTTTTGAAAGGACCACTAAATGTACGCCAACGCGCACTGAAAATGCAGAGCTGTCGGCTCGGTCCCTTAACAAATATGATCTGACCACGGCGCTGAGTACAGCAAAAGGCCCTTCAGAAGGCTCTTTATATGAGGAAGATATCGTTATATAGTAATTCACAATTGTGATCCACTCATGGGAAATGGAGGTAAAAGGTGAAGATCTCAAAATTGCTGACAGCAATTGCAGTTTTCAGCTTTCTGGTAGCTCCAGCCCTCTCAGCATATGCTGAAAGGAGCTGTTCAAGCAGCTGCACATGCATATCAGGAAGCGGCTGCGGTTCTCATGCCATGAACTGCTCCAGCAACTCCAGCAAGTACTCATATGATTCCCGCACGTCCAAAGGATGTGCCTGCTTTAGCCTGCCCCCTACACCCACAAGCATTGAGGTCTATGATCCGGGCTACTCTTATCTGAGCAAGGGCAGCTCCAGACCATATGGCAGAGAGAGCCCTTCATTTAGCTCTTCTAAAGCAAGCGCATATTTTGGGGATTTGCAGGTCGACCCTGGAGGCATAGGACCGCCTGATCTGGACGTGATAGAGTATCTTCCGCCATCGGCACAGCTGGTCTTCAGCGTCCTGGCATCAGATGGACCTCTTACACAGAAGGATCTCATAAGCAAGACAGAGCTTCCGCCAAGAACAGTCAGGTACGCCTTGAACAGGCTCAAAGAGGAGAGCGTGATCAAGGAGTGCTTCTACTTCCCGGATGCGCGCCAGAGCCTGTACGGGATCAATGGCCAGGGATATGAAATGTCGGCTTTGTGAGCCGCATAGCCTCAAATTTTTAGTTTGACTTCGGCCGTTCTCAAGGACTGCGCCTCATCTCATCGAGCTTGTGCTTTGCATACTGATGCGGCTCCCTAGAATAAAAATGCCTTCTAAAGCCAAGGTCCGGAGTCGAACCGGATTGGTATTGCTCTGCAGGCAATTGCGTCGCCGTTCCGCCACCTTGGCCCGCTGGTGATCGAGGATATGGCATAGGACAAGTTGGGTACATAAAGATTGGGATTGCGGCAAAAGATTTGGCTCGTGAGAGCCCAAGCACATCCATATAATCGAGCTATGGCTTCATGCTCTGGAAATGAGCTTGCTGCAAACACGGATCACTCATCCCTTTTCATCATGAGTAATCATAGAGTGCCTGGAATTTCCCAGGATCTGAGAAACGATCATAACATTCCGTGCAAGGCACTAACAAGCCGGGCGTCTCAGGCAGCCTCGGGCCGGCTGCCGCCAAGAGCTGCAGCCCGGGACATATGGCACGGCCCAAAAGAGGGAGGATCATCTGCAATTAAAACATTTCTCAATTATGTGATCGTCAGGTGTAAGGATCATTGCAGGTGAAACTGCCTGTGATAGATCAATTCAATTGCTGTAGACCACCTAGCAGGCCATGCGGATCTTAAGCCCTGCTAAGGAGTCACGAACAGGAACGCCAGCCCCAGTATCAGGTACACAGCCACCAGCAGCACGCCTTCCAGCCAAGTGGTCATCCCGTCCTCAGCAATGGCATTTACAGTGAATGCCACTCCGGCCACTGCTATCAGCTCAAGGGGGTTGGAGAAGACCAGGTTCATCGGAGTGCCCATGAAGTATGAGATGATCACCAGCAGGGGCGCTGTCAGCAGGGCCATCTGGATGGTAGATCCCACCGTGATGGACATGACCATGCCCATCTGGCCCTGGCGGGCGAAGTAGATGGCTGCAATGTACTCTGAGGCATTACCTATCACCGCCAGCACGATTATGCCAAGGAAAAATGTGGATAGGCCCAGCTGGCCCGCGGTCTCTGTGAGCGCCCCTGAGATCAGCTCGGCCTCAAGGGCTGTCAGGGCGGTTCCCAGTATGAGCACTCCCATGGACTTCCACAGCGGCCACTCTGCTTGCACAGATTCGCCAACCTCCTCAAACTCGTTGCGGTTTGTGACCAGGGTATAGACCAGGTTTGCCAGGTAGACTGCTATCAGTACCAGAGATACGCCAAGGCTGAGGTACTCGTCCTGGGGGATCGGGTTAGGCGTGGCAAAGATGCCCCTCTCTGTGTAATCAAAAAGGGCTGGAACCATGAGGCCGATGACGGATAGGATAAGAAGGCTGGAGAGAAGGCCCGCGCTCTCCTTGCTGAATGTCTGTCGTCCGCGTGCCCAGTTGCCGGCCAGGATGGCTATGCCCAGGCCCAGGAGGCCGTTGCCTATGATTGAGCCTGTGATCTGGGCTTTGACGACCGCTGCATTGCCCGAGGCCAGAACAAAGAGGGCCAGTATCAGCTCTGCCATGTTGCCGAAGGTCACATTGAGCAGACCCCCTACTGCCGGGCCTGCAAGCCTTGCCATCTGCTCTGTAGCCCTGCGTATCCAGTCAGCCAGAGGGACTATGGCAATGGCTGCTGTGATGAAGACCCACAGGGGCGGTCCGTGCAGAACGTAGGCCAGAGCAAGAGAGAGGGGAACTGCAAGCAACAGAAGATCAGAGAGCATCATCAGCACCTTTCCAAGACAATCGTCCTATACTCCAGTGGGCAAAGACCATCAATGATAAAATCGACCTCTTTTGAAGATAAATGTTTCAACGCGGACTTCAATCGCCTGCTGAAGAGACATTCATAAAAGATTTAAAATAGATTCAGCGCCCCCTCATTATTGCAGGCTTTTTACCTATCACAAGAGAATCGAGAATTGAGTGGATGCCACTGGCAATCCC
>DATMZB010000431.1:0-3799 GCA_035560655.1 Methanotrichaceae archaeon
GACCATAACCATCCGCATTAACTCATAATATTGTTATACGCATGCATTATGTACTTGCCGTAAAGTATCCAGATGAGCACAAATATCCCAAAAATAATGTAGAGGTTGGTGATGTACACCAACCACTGAAGAAGACGCATCTTCTTCTCGGGCGTCCCATACCAGTCCTCCGCTTTTCGCTCAAACCAGTTGGACGTCATTTCGGCTCAAGCAGAAGCCTTGGCAGCCGCTTCTGCAGCTATGGCTGCTTGCTTCTTGGCGTCTTCAGCTGCTGCTTTCCTCTCGGACTTGCCCTTGAGCATCTTCATCTTGACCAGGTTGTCCCTTTCCATCTCCTCCAAGGCCATGCTGATGAACTTGATGGTGTCCTTGACATCAGGAATCACCTTGAACTCCAGAGCATTGACACGCCTCTTGGTGCTGTCGATATCCTCGACGAGCCTTATCATGGCGGTCTCTACCTCTGCAGCCAGGATGATCTTATCAAGCAGCTTTTCATAGGCATCAGCCACTTCATCAATGGCCGCACTGGTCCCGATGATGCCGTAGCCTCGCTCGAACATCTTCTTTTGCACGGCCTCTGCCGCGATCTTTGGAACCACTACGCCCATGATATTCCTGGATTCAAGCTGGATCACTGGCTCCTTTTGCAGGGAATAGGCCACGCTGCTGATGGCAACTGTGCCCTCCACAGCCATGGCCATTTGAAGCCTCTGCTCGGCTACGAGCAGTGCTTCAACCAGCTCCTTCCTGACAGTCTTGGCCTTGTTTAGCACCTCGAAGAACTCAATCATGAGGCCGTCACGCTTCATTTTGAGGAGCGAGTGACCAGTCTTTGCTACCTTCATCCTTCTCTTAAGGGCGATCAGCACTGCCCTGGTCGGTTTTGTTCCTCGAATTACGGCCATGATCTCACTTCTTTGCGGTGCTTGCGTACTTCGGATGGTAAGCCTTGATGTATTTATCGTCAATCCTGGTGAGCATTGCCTCGGGCAGATCAGCCAAGAGATCCCATCCGATCTGGAGGGTCTCGAAGATAGACCTGTCCTCATCTCTGCCCTGGTTGACGAATCTCTTCTCAAACTTATCGGCGAACTCCAGGACCAACTTATCGCGTTCGGAGAGAGCCTCCTTACCGACGATGGCCGCGAGACCGCGCAGATCGTTGCCCTCTGCATAGTAAGCATAGAGCTGATCCGATACTGCTCTGTGATCCTCGCGAGTGTGGCCCTTGCCGATTCCAGAGTTCATCAGACGGGAAAGGCTGGGTCTGATGTCGACGGGCGGATAGATGCCCTTTCTGTGCAGCTCTCTGGAAATGAGGATCTGGCCCTCGGTGATGTACCCAGACAGATCCGGGATGGGGTGGGTGATGTCGTCACCGGGCATGGTCAGGATCGGGAACTGAGTGATCGAGCCCTTTCTGCCCTTGATGATTCCAGCCCTCTCGTACTGAATGGCCAGGTCTGTGTACATGTATCCTGGATATCCGCGTCGTCCGGGCACCTCTTCACGAGCAGCGCCCATCTGTCTGAGCGACTCGCAGTAGTTGGTCATGTCCGTGTAGATGATGAGCACGTGCATGTCCAGATCGAAGGCAAGATACTCGGCGGTGGTCAGGCCCAGCCTGGGTGTAAGAATCCTCTCTACAGCCGGGTCGTCGGCCAGGTTGAGGAACACCACTGCCCTCTCCAGAGCACCTGTTCTCTCGAAATCAGCCAGGAAGTGCTGAGCTTCTTCGTTGGTGATGCCCATGGCGCAGAAGATAACTGCGAACGGCTCGGATTCACCCAGCGCCTTGGCTTGCCTTGCGATCTGCAATGCAAGGTCGTTGTGGGGCAGACCTGCGCCAGAGAAAATGGGCAATTTTTGGCCGCGCACCAGTGTGTTAGTTCCGTCGATTGTGGATATGCCGGTCTGGATGAAAGAGCGTGGCTTCTCACGGGAAGCCGGATTGATGGCAGCTCCGGCGATATCCCTCAATACCTCGGGAACAATCTCCGGCCCGCCGTCTCTGGGCTTTCCGGATCCGGATAGAACGCGTCCCACGATGCCGGGAGACAGTGGCATCTTGATGACGTCTCCGGTGAAGCTGACTGCGCTATCCTTGGATAGACCGCCGGTTCCCTCGAATACCTGGATAACCACGATCTCATCAGAGGAATCCAGCACCTGTCCTCTCTTCAGATCTCCGCCAGTTCTGATCTCGACGAGCTCCATGTAGCCAACTGGCTCGGTCTTCTCTACGAAGATGAGTGGTCCGGAGATCTCAGTAATAGTCTTGTATTCCTTGGTCATTTTGAACCCTCCTCACTTCAGCGCCTTGAACTCGGCTTCCATCTGAGCCATAACCTTTGCCAGGACTGGTTCATACTCGGCTTCCAGCCTCACCTTGGCCAGAGCATCCTTGGATGGAACGGATGTAATCGCCGACACAGGTATGCCCCTCTGGACTGCATCGAAGGCGAGATCCCTGTACTTAAGGATAGCTTCCAGGAGGTCGAACTGCTTCTTGTACGGAGAGAACGTGTCCACCGGGTGGAATGCGCTCTGGGCAAGCCAGAAGTTGATGATCATCCTGGCGACTTCCAGTGTAACCTGCTGATCTTCAGGCAGGGCATCGGAACCGACGAGCATCACGATTTCTTCCAGCTCGGCATTCTCCTGCAGTATGGCCATGGCGCGTCTCTTGTTCTTGTTCCAGTTCGGGCTGACATTCTCCACGAACCAGGGTTCCAGAATCTGGTCGTATAGGGAATAGGAATCGAGCCAGTTGATGGATGGGAAGTGCCTGCGCTGTGTCAGCTTGGAGTCCAGTGCCCAGAATACCTTGACCATTCTCAAGGTGTTCTGAGTGACGGGCTCCGTGAAGTCTCCGCCGGCAGGGGACACAGCACCCACGATGCTGACTGAACCCTGACCGCCGTTGAGAACCTCGGCACGTCCGGCACGCTCGTAGAAGTCGGCAAGTCTGGCACCGAGATATGCGGGGTAGCCTTCCTCACCAGGCATCTCTTCCAGACGCGAGCCCATCTCTCTCATAGCCTCTGCCCACCGAGAAGTTGAGTCCGCGGTCATCAGGCAGTCGTAGCCCATGTCTCTGTAGTACTCTGCCGTGGTCATTCCGGTGTAAATGGATGCCTCACGTGCAGCCACAGGCATGTTGGAGGTATTGGCGTATACGATAGACCTCTCCATGAGGGGTCTGCCGGTCCTGGGGTCCTGCAGCTCTGGGAACTCATGCAGCAGATCGGCCATCTCATTGCCGCGCTCACCGCATCCCACATAAACCACAATGTCGACATCTGCCCACTTGGACAGGGTCTGCTGCATAACCGTCTTTCCGGTTCCGAATCCGCCGGGGATGGCTGCAGTTCCGCCCTTGGCCAAGGAGAAGAATCCGTCCACTACCCTCTGTCCTGTCCTGAGCGGGATGGTTGGAGCCAGCTTTTCCGTCACGGGCCGAGCCTGTCTTACAGGCCACTTGTGCACCATGGTGAGCTTGGTTCCGTCATCCAGAACGGCGATGGTCTCATCAACATTGAAGTTACCGGAATAGATCTCCTTGATAGAGCCGCCCTTCATCTTGGGTGGGACCATGATCTTATGCTTGATGAGCAGCTGCTCCTGAACTTCACCAATGGCCTGGCCGGGCTTGACTACATCTCCCTTTTTCACAACGGGCTTGAACTCCCACTTCTTCTTGTGATCGATGCCATCAACGAATAGGCCTCGGCTGATGAAATCTCCCGACATCTCTGCCAGCTTTGGCAGTGGTCTTTGGATACCGTCGTAAATC
>DATMZB010000432.1:0-8508 GCA_035560655.1 Methanotrichaceae archaeon
AGCTGGTGACTCCCCTGCAAAGGAGATAATCAGTAGAGGCCTCGTCAACAGGCCAAAGAGGATAAAGCTGGCTTTTCAAGCCCGCCAAACTCTTGAATTAAATTAGACCAAGCCACGGCCTTCAGGCCGTGGTAGTTGACAGAAATCGGATTCATCTTTGAGCTCTATGGTCTCATCAACGATGCCTGTGCTGCCGTGATCGATGCCCAGGGGAATTCTGCTTCCATCTCTCTTCCAGGACAGGAAGTCCAGGTACAATGAGTCGTTTGGCTCTAGAAGGATATCGTCGTTGCCAAAGAACTGCTCACCCTTATCGTCGATGCGATGCATCACCATCTCGAACCTGCCAGGCTCGCGGTTTCCGATGGTATTGAGGATGAATTTGCCATGATCCATATCCAGCTCAGTGCTGAGCCTTCCGCCTGGCTCGACCCGGGTGCCTCTGACCACAAACTCATAGTCAGCACCCGTGGTTTCTGTGCCGATGATTATATCTGGCGATTCCGTGTAGTTGGTCCTGAATGTCAGCCTGTAATCCTTTCTTCCAGGAGTCGAGACATCAATGTAATCCTTCTCCCCAGGGTCGAGCCAGATATCTTCTACTGCAAGATCGTATCCTGGCCCTATCAGGGTTACCTCCTGTCTGCTGGCCCTATCCAGCCAGGAGCCATCGATATCGATGGTGAGGTTCAGGCCTGCCGGCAGAATAAACACCGGCATTGATTCCGGTTTGGCCCCATCAGTCTGTCTCTCTATTCTGGCACCTGGGATCTCATTTACGAAGATATCCCTGCCGGCATATCCGATTCTGCGACCCTGTTCATCTGCGATGAGCAGGCAGGCCGGGCCATGGAGCCAGATTGAGACATATTTTGCGGCCGACTGCTTGGGCAGAACATTACCTCGGAGGCCGTCTGCTCCTGCACCATCCTCCTCACAACAGGAGCACTCCTGCTGCTCTAAGCGTCGGGAGTTGGGCCTGAGAGTCAGGTCTTTGCCAGTGTATATGTCAGCGTCCTCTGTTGGGTCCGGAGAGAACTCAAATGTGAATGTATCGCTATCGCGGTCGATCTTCAGGGTCCTCGTTATATCATGATAGTTTGGATCGTACACCTGAACATCATAGACGCCGTCTCCTGCATCCGCGACTCTGATTGGAGCCACTGCATGGCAGTCTCCTTCTCCAGGCTTGCATACAGAGAGATAATATGACTCAGAAGCATCCTTTCCCTCGGCCTGTATGCGCTCCAGAGCATCCAGAACGGCGACAGGTCCGCTGATGTTATTTAGATCCGCCGGCGTCTCTCCAGACGTAGCCCACCAGTAAGCGATCTCCCTTTGAAGGGGCTCATTGCCTTCGAGCACCAGGTCGTTCACAGTATCGCTTCCGAACCTGGAGGGGTCTACCAGCCCAAAGTACATGAGCACGCTCAGGATGGCCATGCCGCCGCAGTGTCCTCCGCCTATCTCTCTGTTGTTCTCATCCATCCAGCGCTTTGCAGGAGGAGTAAGGATACATTCACCGCCATACTTACTTGCACATACCTTATCTCCAAACAGACGCCTTATCTCCACGGGCGTCAGATCTGCAGTGAGAGTCTCGTTGCCATAGTTATCAAAGCCGAATCCATCGGTCTCGGGCTGGAAATCGGCGATTGCCTTGCCAAGTGAGTGAGCCGCACCATCGATACCATTCTCATCGGCAGAAGGCTCCTGCAATAGATCATCAGCCCACGATGTGGTCATACTTAAAATCGCTAATAGGAACAGGACGGCACACGCATATCCTCTCATTTCCAGCACCTGCAGATTTGGAGCGATTATTCAAATCTTTTTCTAAGCTCTTTCCTAAATGCCTATATTTAAGCAATTTGATTAACGAGATCTTCTTCAGCCCAGAATGATTAGAATTCAGGTTCCCAGCAGCGCTTTTAAACGGGGCTTTAAATCCTGGATTAGCTTTATCTCATCCCAGTCATCTTTTAGGGGGATGATATTATGAGCGAGCTTAAAGAACTGACCATAACCAATGAAGAATACAAGGACTTTCTCACACAGCGCCTGAGGCTGACGGGCTCTGCTCAAGAGGAGATCCAGAAGACCAGCTTCCCATTCCTCTTTGCGTCAGGCAGCGAGCTTCTGCGGACTTTCATCCTGTCCAAGTCGGAGTTCACAGCAACGCTGCCAGATAGGCTCAAGCTGCCTGACAGGGGATTCATCTGGTACCTGTTCTCCCAGTCTGTGAAGGAGATAAACGTCACCAACGATGCCGTAACCATAAAATACGAGCTTCAGGAAGATTACAAGAAGCCGTTTAGGCAGTTCTACATCTAGGCGATCACTTTCCAGCAAGATTGCCGTCCCAGACAGACCTGTGCTGACTACATTTGCATCTTCGCCCGCCACAGTCATTTTGTCTTCCAAGACCGCTCCAGGCAAAGGCTCGAAGTAGCTGGCTCCGGCGCTTCAGCCTCTATTTTCTGTGCATATACAGAGAATTGCACTATAGGAAAGCTGTCAAAAGGCCCGCAACCATTAGGGAGCTGGATGAATGCAGTATCTTCTTATAGCGAACCGATATATAAACGGATATATCTAGTAAGGCCTGCATATGCTACCAACTCATCAAGCAGTTCAGCCTTTGGGCGACCACTTTCCAGTCAGCTTTCCTTCGAGAGCCAGCCTTCCCAGCTCTTTGTCCACGTCCTCTTCCAGAGGCACTGGCATTCTATCTTCGAATGGCGTGCCCGGAAGCGGATCAAAGTAGTGAGCCCTGACCTTCCCGCCTCGGCCCACTATCCATTTGGCCAGATCCAGGGTCTGGCACTGATCCTCGGGCGACTCTCCTGGAAGCCCAAATATCAGGTCGACATGTGGGGCTACGGCGTGGTCCAGGCAGATATCGCAGGCTGCCTCTATCTCTTCGAGGCCATGGCCTCTTCCTATGGACTTCAGGACGCGAAGGCTTCCAGATTGTCCGCCTATGTTCAGGGAATCGTTGGTGCAGTAAGTGGTTATCAGGTCCATTGCCCTGTCTGATACGAACTCGGGCCTGACCTCAGAGGGAAAGGTCCCAAAGTAAATGGGCTTATTCAGCTCTGATAGAGATCTCAGCAGCATCTCCACCTTATCGAGCCTGGGCGTCCGGCCATCAGATCCATATGCCAGGGAGTTTGGTGAGGTGAATCTTATGTCCTTATGCTCATGTGCATATTTCGTTATGAGAGGCACTGATCTGTGGCGCATCCTGGTCCCAAAGAGCCGGGGCGTCTGGCAGTAGGCACAGCCCCAGGGACAGCCCCTGCTTATCTCCACAGGCGCCAGTAGTGGTCTTTGGAACGGCAGGTATCTGTCCAGGTCGACCTGGTCCCCCCGGGGGGTGTATATCACCTGGCCGTCTTTTCTAAAAGCTATTCCAGACACACATCCGGGATCGCCATTTTGGTTCAGGGCAGATATGAGCTCAGGCAGTGCCTCTTCGCCCTCGCCTATAACCACATAATCGAAGAACTCCAGCGCTTCTTCTGGCCTGGCTGATGGGTGAGGTCCGCCTGCGATGCATACGGCATCAGACCTTGCCTGGCCGACCTCTGCATAGACCTCCTCTGCCTGGGCAGTGGCAAAGCTGTAAAGCATAATGCCGGGCTTTGGCCTGTCAGTAAGCCTTGCCCCCTTCAAAAGAGGCATGAGTGCTGCTATGCTGTACAGGTTCTTTTTATTCCACCTAAACCAGATATCTCTGGCCATCACTGCCCATCCTGGCCTGCTGAGAGCGGCACAAAGCCGAACTTTCCAACATCTACCAGGCCCAGATCTGTCAGCTTGAGCTCCGGGATCACGGGCAGGGCTAGGAAGGAGAGGGTCATGAATGGGTCGCCAAGCTTGCAGCCCAGGCCCCTGGCTGCATAAATGACGCTGTCTATGCCGTCTACTACCTCCCACATGTACCTCTCTGAAAGCAAGCCTGCTATGGGCAGCGCAAGCTTGGCCTTGATTTTTCCATCATTTACGACTGCAAGCCCGCCTCCCATCTCTATAACAGCGTTGGCCGCGGCCAGCATATCATCTGAAGCCACGCCCACTACTGCAATGTTGTGCGAGTCATGGGCAACAGAGCTGGAAATGGCCCCGGACCTGAGCCCAAAGCCTGACACAAGGCCAAGGCCAATATTCCCAGTAGCCTTGTGGCGCTCGATCACTGCCATCTTCAAAATGTCCCTTTCCAGATCAGCCTCGATCTTGCCATCAATAACCTTCGCCTTTTTGATCAAGGATTTGGTGAGTATCTGATCAGGGATTATGCCTATGACTCTGACCATCTCAGGCCCAGACAGGGCAGGAATATCGAAAGACTTGGCATCGATCCTGCCCGGGTTCATTGTCCTGGACTTGGGGGTCGGCATGGTATTCAATCTCGATTTGAGGGAACCTTCCTCTGCAACCAGGACACCATCTTTGATCACCTTCAACACTGTGAAGTTATCCAGATCATCTATGACAGAGATGTCTGCTCTATATCCAGGTGCGATGGCTCCAAGGTTATGTATGCGGAAATACTGTGCAGCGTTAATGGTGGCGATCTGGACTGCAATGATTGGATCAAGGCCGTGCCTGATGGCGGTCCTGATCATGAACTCCAGATGTCCTTCCCTCAGAATATCGGAAGGATGGCGGTCATCTGAGACGAAGAGGAACTGCCTGGAGTTGAGAGGCGTGACTAAAGGTATCAGGTCCTTAAGGTTCTTGGCAGCGCTTCCCTCCCGGATCATTATGTGCATCCCCTGGCGAAGCTTCTCTCTGGCCTCATCCAGAGAAGTGCACTCGTGATCAGACCCGATCCCTGCTGCTATATAGGCTGTGAGGTCCCGCCCAGTGAGCTTTGGGCAGTGGCCGTCTATGACCTTTCTGGAGCCAAGCCTCAGCTTTTCCAGGACATCAGGGTTTCTGTAGATTACCCCAGGATAGTTCATCATCTCTGCAAGGCCCAGCACCCTCTCACGGCCCATGAATTCAGATAGAGCCCCGGCATCAAGAGATGCGCCTGAGGTCTCCAGATCAGTTGCTGGCACACATGAGGGCAGCATGACGAAGACGCTCAGCGGCACCGACTCAGACGAGTCGAGCATATATCTTATGCCCTCGGCTCCAAGAACATTGGCTATCTCATGAGGATCGATCACAACTGAAGTAGTGCCCTTGGGTACCACAGTCCTGGCATACTCAGGGATGGTAACCATGGCACTTTCCAGGTGCACATGCCCGTCTATGAACCCCGGAGTGAGCAGGGTCCCGCTGAGATCCATACTCTCTTTAGCACTCTGGCAATCGAATCCGACTATCCTGCCGAGGTGGATGGCGATGTCTGTCCTGTAGACCTCTCCTGATAGGGTATTCACAATCTCTGCGCCCTCCAGGAGGAGATCTACCTCCCTCTCACAGCGGGCTGCAGAGATGAGTTCTTCGAGGCAGTCCATGCAGACCCGCTACGCATAACTCATTTAAAGGGGTTATGTATCTTTGAGGAGACAGGGCGGCTCATAAGTATTCAATTGAGGACAGAATCGCTTTGCACACGACAAAGGTCCAGGCTTAGTACAAGACATAACCCATGCCTGATACATGATATCACAGCAATTGGCTTCCAAGAAGTAACAAAGAAAACAGAGCCGCAGGGTGTTCAATAAAATAATTGACATGCCTGTAAATAATTTCTTCACCTCGGGGATAGAAAAATGAGGGCCAGACTGAGCTGTTTAGCCCTATATAGCATGCCGAAAATTCTCATTGTTACTGCTGAGGCGACCCGTCTTCCATGCCCCGCTGTATAGCCAGCTGACCTATGCGTCGGCCGTCCTCTGCACCTTGCTCTATGTCGAACCTATAGTGTATTCCACCATAAAGCCTGGATATTCCGGCCTCCTCTGCCATGGAATTGAGTGTATCCTTTTCCCTTGGGAAGATGTATCCCAGGACTTCAGATGCCGCTGCAGAGAAGTCTGAGTGACCTGAAGTGTATGACGGGAAGTTGGGCTTGGCCACAGTCGTGGTGATCTTTGGATCTGCCTGCCAGGGCCGGCACAGGCAGTAGTGGTACTTGGTATCCCAGCAGCATATGCCTGCATCCATCATGGCCATGTTCATCAGCGCAAGAGCCCTGGCAGACCTGAGCTCATTTAGGTGGTATCTGCCTATCATCTGTGAGGCGATCTGGTTCCAGTGGCCTGGCGGCGTTGAGGTGCCGGCGCCGTCTGCCCATTTCTGGGCGATCCTTACCTGGTCTGGAGTCCGGTGGTCGGAGATGCTTCTGACCTCGGATAGGGCCTTCTCATACTCTGCAGATCCATATGCAGGCGGCGGTACAGGCCTGAACTGGCTTGCATTTCCCATCAGCCATGGAGTGACCTTGCCCCAAAGAGGCCTTGTAGGGTTGGTGCCAGTCCAGTATCCAGGTCCAGTGGGCATTGTTAAGCTTCCCTTCAAATCCGACCTGTCAGACATGGCACGGCTGATCACCTTGCCGGCTACAGCCTTGCCCAGATCACGGCCTGCCGTCAGGTCACTTCTGTAGTTGGTGCCGGCCCACAGCCTGGATTCCTCATCCTCTTTTGCCTTGCCATCAAGGTAGCTGGCCTCGTCTGGGTACAGATACTTCAGAACCTCGGCTGAGGCAGAAGCCACAACCGCATGCTCCGAGGGATAAACAGGATCTTTGGTTGCGGACACAAATGGATATATATCGAGGTCGGCCTCTGCTGGAGAGATGCGGCCGTACTTGTATTTGTTCTTCCAGGCTGCAACCAGCGCGTCATACTGAGCCACGCTCAGGAGGGCATAGGCTCTGGAGGCCATGGGCGGGTCGGTCTTATGTTTTATAACCAGGTCTCTGGCTATCTCATTCCACCCAACCACGGACCCACCGTCCCAGTGCTCGATGGTCTTAATGATCTCCGGGGTCCTCTTAGCCTGGAGCTCTCTGAGCTCTTCTATCTCAGATGCTGCCAGCTTTGAACCCTGTGTCGGAGGCGGGTCCAGAGTCACAGAATCTCCTGAAAGTATGGTCGACCATTGGCCACCAGTGGGCTCATCAGCCTGCATGGAGGGAGTGTTGGCGCCAGCAGCCGGGCCTGCTGCCAGGATGAGGAGCAAGGCCATCAAAAGTATGCCGCCAAAACCGAGTTTCATGCTATACTATCTGTTCACATTCGATATTTATCTTGCCTTTGAAGCATGGTTAGTACGTAACCTACCCGGCTAATAATTTGCTGCCGGTCTCTGGGCGGCATGTCAAATTTGCCGTAAATTCAGGGCAGGCATTTCGAGATATCATTATCCATTGACAGATTCAAGATTATGTGATTTGAAAAGGCAGATCACAGCAAATTTGATGCACTGCCCACTATGCAACCATCCATGCCCCTGAGACTGGCTCCGCCCGGATCAAACGCAATATCGACAAAATGGTAAAATCAACATATAGCCAAGAGGAAGATGATGTCTTGCATTATGCAAGAATGCTGGCCTTAGTGCAGCCTAAATAGGGATGTATGAATCGAATTTAGAACTTCACGGGCCACCAAATTTATATTGTTGAACGTTATATTATCGTTATATGCCGTAGGCCAAGACGGCGCGTAAGAATTGGAAATAAAAAATCTATCTCCAAAGAAGACTCTGATCGCATATTTGCGCATTGGAGGGAGCGTGGTGGTTTCATGAAAGAAAATATTATGCTAGCGAGAGCCAGAGGGACAAATAACATGAAGATGATGCTGGGCAGAAGTGCTAAGATTGCCATTGCTCTAATTGTGCTCGTAGTGCTCTGCGGCGCAGTTACAGCGCAGGAGAACACGCCCGAGGGCTGCTATAAGAAATGCCATGAGCTCTGTAACAGCAAATCCTGGGTGGAAGCCGTCAAAGCATACAATAATGCCATAGAGCTCGACCCCCAGTATTCAGATGCCTGGAGTGCAAAAGGTCTAGCAAAGGCAGCTCTTGGAATGCTGAAAGGATCTGCAGAGCTTTCCAGCAAGGCCCTCGATGCCACCGATAGGGCAATCAAGATGGCAAGCACCCCTCAGGACCAGTCCTATGCCTGGACTCAAAAAGGCATTGCTCTTCTGGGTCAGAACAGGTACGAAGAGGCAGTTTCTGCTTATGATAACGCGATCAGTGCCGATCCCAAAAACTTGATGGCCTTGGATACTAAAGGCATCATTCTCACAAGAGATCTTGGCAGGCACAGCGAGTCCATCAATTCATTCAACAAAGCCCTCCAGATATATCCAAATGATGTCAGCGCCCTCAGCTTCAAAGGCGACGCTCTAAGAGGCCTGGGCGGATACAGCGAAGCTCTCAGGTGCTACAACAGGGCCATTGAAATCGATTCTAAGGTAGGAAGAGCATGGTTTGGCAAGGGTCCTTGCTTTAAAGGCGCTTGGCCAAAGCTCTGAGGCAGATGCAGCCTTCGCACATGCAAAGGAGCTGGGGCATCAGGGCTGACCTTATTAT
>DATMZB010000433.1:0-2141 GCA_035560655.1 Methanotrichaceae archaeon
GTATAATTTTTTGCTGCATACAGCTTGCTGCCCTTCCAGTCAAAATATTCGGTCTCCTCTGCAAAACATATAGAGCATAGTGCGAATATACATGCAAGCGTAATAATCGTCTTCAAATTATTGGCCTCCTAACGATTATTGGACTGGCAATATTTAAAACTTTGGCGTGATATAGAAAGAACTTCGATAAGTTATAGCTATCCCTAAGATATGGGTGCTCTTGAGAGCCTCTCTCATATGGCGCAAAAGAAGCCATATTCATGTAATTCAGTGCCAGAACTACTCATAATAGGCTGTTATCCTTCAGCAAAATCGAGGATTTGTTTCTGATTTTATTTATTTCAACTATAATGCTCTTGCAAATAACATTTCAAAACCATATAAAATGTCGCGGATATCTATAGATATCGGCAATGGAGCACTCCAGAATGCATAGCAGAGAGGATGCATAAGATGAAGTCAGCCGAGGGCTTGATTCTCTGGCTGACCTGACACTCCATGTCGCTATTTCGATTGCCTCTGGAACTCTGCAGTATCGGGCACTTTATAGCAAGTGCAATCGAATATTCCTTTAGCGCTGCTGCCGTGACCTCTCTGGTCATGGATATCCATGGCCTCCCATCCGCCTGTGCAGCAGGGTAGCCAATCTGCGTACTGGGCCGTCTCGTTGTAGTAGCTCGCCAGTGTCATCTTCTTGGTGATATTGAACTCTCCAGAGTAGTCCTCATCGATCAATGATCTGGCAGTGGTGTGCTTTTGGCCCATAATAGTCATAAGTGAGCCAATATGCGCCTTCCCTTTGAATTCTGACTCGATGTTAAGGCTGGTTATGCCCTGCTCCTTGAGGTAAAAGTCCTCCCACAGCGCATTGCTCGAGTTTGAGTTCCAGTAAAGGCTGGCATCTGCATCCTTCTTAATCTTTTCAGCGTAGAGGAACTTGGTATTCATAGATGCACCCTGCCCATAGTTCTTGGCACAGGTGAGGTCCGTTATTGGTGAATTGAATGCAATTGCGCCAGTGCTCCCCTTTAAATCGAACTTGACACCAGCATGCAGCGCATCTATGCTCTCCTTCATGTGGATGGTCTGCTGAGTTTTGGTGTTCCCTATGTAGCCATAGTCGTCTGCCCTAGCTTCGGTATTAGCGTCATATATATAGCTGCCACTTCCATGGTTTATGTTGCTGAGGCTGGCCTGGCCCATAGATATATTCTGGTAGGTGTTGTAGAACCCTGTGCCACTGACTGATTGTTCTAGGTTGAATGTTATCTCGGCTGAAGTGGATTCATCTATATAAGTATCGCCATGGACAACGCCGCCTGCCACTAAAACCGCCAGGATGCATGCCGCAACCAGCCTGCCTTTCACTTGCCATCCCTCCTCATCCACCAATATCTTCTCCCTCCAGAGATCTCCTCATCCGCCCTGTTTTGGCATGGCCTGCTAAGCGGCTCAAGCTTTTGCTTAGATCCAATACGCCTGGTCCCGTATTTGAGCCATTTCCCACTCTGGCTGCATCAGCAGCGGATCGGATTCCAGCCCTGCTCGCGCCTTACATGGCTTGGTATCACCCGACGACCACTTGTATGCTGATAGCCAGGTGGAATACTGGTATCTCACTTACTCTGGGATATATCAATATATCGGGTCAATGAAGAAAGTTTTTTCAATTAGCTTCCCCCTCACATCCAAGTTTCTAAATGCAGTGTTCTTTGATTTAGGGCCTCCTTTGAGGGGATAATTAGCAGTGCCAAGAACCATGTCGGGTGCAGGGGGATGTACCTGGATTCATTTGCTCTCTGATGTTCTGGTGATGCTTATTAAAAATGTGTCATGAAGATGCGTATTAAGAATCTGGCAATAAATTGTATCCCTTTCGGGTTGCCGACTGAGAAGAGAATTATGCTTTTTGTAGCCCAAGTCAATGTCACATGTGGCTGATTATTTAGCTTTTAGCTCTAATAATCTCTGTTTCTATTAGTTCCAATAACCTCTTTCTTATAATTCCTGGGCCAGGATCCGGGTCCGTATGCAATCACAGTGGCTGACCCGATCAGCGGAACTGTCCTCTAGGCATTGCTCACATCTCTGGCAGATTGCCGGATATCCATAGTGGCGCAAGATATGATCTCGCTTGGCGA
>DATMZB010000434.1:0-7493 GCA_035560655.1 Methanotrichaceae archaeon
TATCCATGCCTCTACTCAGTGCTCTTCTTATTCAACGCTTAAATTAAGTTGGTAAGTCCCGATCAAGCCCAGTCAGGGCAAAAAAGAACTAAACCGGCAACTATTTCTTCCATAATTAAAAACCACGTTCACAAAGGTCGCAGGTTGGGGAGTTCATGGCCATTCTTTTCAAGATCATCCCGGCGCTAATTCTGCTGGGAGCTATCTGTATAGCCAGTGGAACAGATATGCCTGATGTGGCATACCAGGTCTCTGGATCGGACCCAGCGTCCTCAGGGGATTTGTCTCAGTACCAGGAGTACTATAGCTTCGATCAGGGGAGCCAGGCTCAGGCAGGACCCATACAATACATGGTCTCAGGCTCAGAGCCAGAATCGCTGGTTGTAGGTGGCCAATCCAGGCCCTATGATCCGAGAAGCATACCAGCCAACTCACTCTGGATCCAGGGATCTTCCAGCTGGACACAATATATTAAGTGTCCCATGGGTGCCACTTTCAGGATGCTGGCCTATTCATACGGCGGCACAGTCACAATGGTGGAGATTTACCCTGATGGGTATCAATCTGTGAACCAATACTACTTCTATCCAGATTATACGAGGCTTTTCTTCGAGGCTGATGCAGTGGGCAGGCATACCCTCAGCTTCTATGCCGGCGGCCAGAAGTCCAACGATGTGATAGTGGATGTGCTGCCCTATGGTGGTTCCTATTATGGCAGCTCCGACTCATCAGGATATGGATACAGCAGTGGATCTAGAAGCAGCAAGATCATAATCAATACCGGTGGGAAGTACGGGTCGTACCAGGAGAAGTATGGATGGGGATCTGAGGATGGATATAGCGGAGCAGATCAGCAGATTGTGGTAAGAGAGACTCATCTATAATCATAAACGGGGGTGAATAATATGAAATTTGTTTTGTCAGTGGTAATGCTGATGATCGTAGCGGGCCTAGCTGCAGGCGGCGATGGTGGAGCCATGCTCGAGCCTGGAGAGATGATGGAAATGGTAGGAGGGTCCGAGCCTGTATCTCAGTACCAGCAGTACTACGATGCAGGTGGAAGCGATCAGCCAGGCGGCGGGCCCATACAGTTCATGGTCTCGGGATCTGAGCCCGAGTCGCTGGTGGTCAATGGTAAATCGACATCATTCGACCCCAACAATATGCCCATGAACTCCTACTGGATCCAGGGCACCAGCAGCTGGACTCAGTACATCAAGTGCCCCATGTATGCCAGATTCAAGCTCCTGGCCTATACCCAGGGCGGCACTGCTACAGTTAGAGAGGATTATCCTGACGGCACCCAGGTGAAGAAGGACTTCCAGTTTTATCCTGGCTACACAAGGCAGACCTTCACAGCAGATGCCGTGGGCAAGCACGTCATTGGCTTTGAGATAAACGGCCAGATGAGCAATGCAGTGATCGTGGACGTGACAGCAGAAGGCGATCAGGATGGACAGCAGCAGGCGTCTGGCCAGAAGACATCTGGCTACACGGGACAGGGCAATATCAGGCAGGGTACGAACTCCGGACTTGGCCAGGGCCAGGTGCCAGAGCAAACGAAAGTATCTGATGAGTCCAAGCCCAAGCACGTAGATCCTGGAATCTGAGGAGATTGAGTGAAATGGCATTTAACGGCAGCCTATGGAAACAGGCGCTCGCAATCTTTCTGGCCTTAAGCTTCGGCTGCTTTGCAGCTGTAGCACAAGATCCAGGCGATTGCGATGGACTGGGTACCATAAAGAGCGTTAAGGATGCGACTATTAACAAATCAAGCATCGCAGGTGCCACTGGAAACCTCCTGAGCACAGGGGGCAGCTTCAAAGAGCACGGCGTCGATGAGCCTTGTGATCCCGTCCAAAAGTTCGGACCCTTTAATGTGGAGTCTGGCGGAAAGCTAAATGCCAGCATCACAGGCAACCCCCCAGTTCAAAATGTTTGGAGCCTGTACAATGCCAACACTGGCATGTCCATTTATTATTCTCCCAGGTATGGCAATGGATACGGCCCTGAAGATAGCCTTCTTGGACTTTCCGGCGGGGCCGAGAACAGCAATCTCAACGGCAGTGCAGAGTGGCCCGGCCCAGGAAAGATCACAGTCATCATCGCGCCACCCCGTGGCGCGGGACCGCTATCGGGGGCATGCTTCAGCCAGGGATATTCTGCCAGTATCGATATAGTCTCTTTGAACAAAGAAGGCCCTGCACGAGCTGGGAGTATTCTGAATCCGGGGGACACCATCAAGACAGGCGGCTCAGGCGAGGCCACGGCCCTGTTGAACTCTAACGGAGGAAAGCTATGGATTGGACCAAATAGCGAGCTCAAGCTTGAGAGAGGAGAGGAAGTCTCTGATGACTCCTCAAAGCTCAAGACAAAATCAGGTACTCCGGAGGATTCTACAGCCAGGGTCAATGCCAAGCTACAGGAGCTGTTCGATGCGGGCCTTCCCATGCCCAGACAGTATTACCTGGATCCCAGAGGATTTATCAACAATTTTAGGAGCGGCACAATTGACGAAGCCACAGCGATACTGGATAGTGAAAGCGATCCATGCGAGGCATCAGTCCAGCTGAAGCTGTTCTTTGAGAGCCACCAGGGAGAATGGACAGGCCAGAAGACCGTTGAGACTGCTTGGACTCTGTTTGGCAAGGATGAGTGGGACCTGATGGAGGTGGCATATATGGGAATTCCCATATATGGACCTCTGGCCGAGTTAATAGCAAGTGTAGATGATTGGAATGACCGCTGGGAGGTCTTGAGTCGGGAAGTTAAAGACTGGACAGCCAGCAATGAGGCCAGTGTAGGGCTGGATGCATTCCGCAACAGCAAGGGCTGGACCCCAGAAGAGCTTGACTCTAATCTGAAAAGCAAGAGAATGGAAGTGGTCCTGACCCAATCGAAGATAAGTCAGATCAAAGAGAACCTGGCCAGGGACCTGGAGAACGAGTACAATAAGGTCCAACTGGAAGTGGCCAAGAAATACGGCAATCCCAAACTTTACGGCGAAGATGCAGTAGAATGGGTGAATTTTAACGACTATGTCAGGACTAAAAACGGCAAGGCATTTGGCGAGATCCGTGATCTGGAACTTAAGCTCTCAGATCTCATGATCCAGGAGAAGACACTGCAGCGATACCGCGCCCCCATAGTCGGGAAAAAATGTGAAGACCTGAAGACTCCAAAAGTGCCCACCTTCAAGCCCTGCTCTGACTCAGCCAGTCTGCAGTTTTATGAAGGCACTCTGAGGTACAGCAACAGCAATCCATCAAGTTCTGCAGGCCCGAAGATCGAGATCGGCAGCTACACCATAACTCCAAAGGGAACCGAATTGGTCTGCGAGAAGAAGGCAGAGACCGGCAGGGTAGCTGTGATTGAAGGCAGTGCGATAATCTCCAATGATACCAGGTCCGATATCCAGCTTCTCTCGGGCCAGCAGCTAGACATCTCAAATGGCAACATCAGCTCCTTCAACCTGAGCACAGATGACGGCGGACTGGTCGGCGGGATATCCCTGAGGGATCTCCCATTGAATGATGCTGAAGGCCTGCCATATGGGCTTTACCTACCAGACTTCAATGGCAGCTTGCCACAGGGATGGGTCTGGCAGGATCCAGGAAATGATACAGAGATAGAAACGCACCAGAACGGAACCCTCAAGGTGACCGTCCCCGACGGCAACGAATTCTGGGATACAAGAACCCAGGCTCCAAGGCTGCTGCATAAGGCGACCGGCGACTTTGAGCTTGAAGGAGAAATTCTGCTCAAGCTGAACGGCACCGATCTTGCCACATCAGAGTTCATAATATACTCCCCAGGCTCATACCTGGGATACCTGGCAAAGCAGATGAGCCCTGAAGGTCTTGGCGCTCATTATAGAATTTTGGGTGGAGGTTGGGCAAAGACTGCTGGGATGGATAAGCTCGTGACCCTGAATAAAGAGCAGAAAGACGGCCCTAACGCGCCTGATATTCCTGTCAAGCTGAAGCTGACCAGGAGCGGGGACATCTGGAAGACCTACTGGAGCCTGGATGGTCAGCACTGGAACCTCTCAACCAGGCAGGAGATCAATGCCTCAGATACCGTCTGGGTTGGATGGCTCTTCAAGCGTGTGGCATATGATGGCCGATACTCTGAACCTGCTATCACTACACTCAAAGATGTCCGCCTTGCAACAGAGCCCAGAGACTCAATGAAGTTTCCGGACCTAGACCTGGTGCAGTGGATGGGAACGGCAGAATCTGAGAACGGCACAGTAAAACTGGCCTTGAATGGCACAACTCTGGGAGATGCAGCAGCCTACACTGGAGTCCGGCATGCCGGAGATCTGGATGCTGTGGTCTCGTTCGATACGTCCAACTGGACAGGCCAGGATGGGACACACAGGGATTTTAGCCTCCTTGCAACCAATGGAGATGACAAGAATTATGCCTACATAGGAATATCCCAGAGCGGCACCGAGCCTCCGCGCTATCAGACTGACCTGAGGATCAACGGTGGTTGGATCAGATACAACTGGATAAAGACATCCGATCGTCAGGGCTACCTGCGGATCGCCAGACATAACGGAAATTTCTCGACCTATTACTGGTCTGAGTGCCAGTGGGTGCAGCTTGCCGACTTCAAGGCTGGCTTCAATGACCCGATATACATCGGCGTCTACATAGGCAACTCGTACCAGGCTACAAAGCCAGTTGCTCTGGCTGCCAATTTCAGCCTGGAACAGATTGCTGAGTGGGAGCCCGGCAAGAACTGGACTCCGGACAGCTGCAGCCTCTTGCAGCCTGTGCCTCTGCCCTCCGGCATCGGACTGCCAGATGGCGTTGAGGCATCTATGTTCCAGCCAGCATTCCCCCTGGGCAACCTATTCTTCGGCCCGGACGGCACTGCCTATGCCTTCTCCAGCCAGATAGATAAACAGAAGCTGGTAGCCATCTATGCCAATGGCACCGCCAGAACCTATGCCCAGTCAGAGGTGCTGGCCGGGATCAACGGCAAAAGCGGCGTTTTATCAGAAGAGAACGTTCTGATGACTGTGGACTACGGGCCTGAGGGAGGCAACAAGTTCAGTGGCATCTTTGATCTCAAGGCTGATGGAACATACAGGCTCTGGAACTCAACTGAAGGTTACGGCGGACTTGCCAGCCTAATTCCTGCACCTGATGGTGGATGGTACTTCTCTGATTTCGAGAAGGACAATATCTATCACCTGGCCCGTGAGGGAGACGAGGCAAAACCATTGATCAGCAAAGGAGTTATCCCGCAGGGACTTGGGACCCTCGCTTATGACCGGGATGATGGGGCGCTCTACGCCCTGAACTGGGCCGGAGGCTGGCCGTTTGGCAATAATTATTCTCTCTACAGGATCGGCGATGAAGGCGAGGCCGCTTTGGTGGCCACCATCAATGAGACTTCTACCCTCAATGGAGGAATGGACATAAGCTACGGCGGTCCATTCGGCCATGGCATCTATGTCAGCGATACAGAGGGCGGAAAGATCCTGAAGGTGGAGAGTGACGGGACTGTGACTCCAATCATAACTGGACTAAACAAGCCAGGAAAGATTCAGTTCAACCCCGTCACGGGAGACCTCCTTGTGGTATGCGATGATGGGAAGGCTCTGCTCTGGGCGGGCTTTGGCCCTCGGGAAACCGATCAGGGGCTCTCTGGCACGCCATCATCTAGAGGACAACAACCCAGCCAAACTCTATTGGGAGGACTGACTCCAGAGGATGACACTGGTGAAGGTCCTGTCAGACCTCTGGCGGGTGGCACTTCTGGCCTTGACCTGACTGGAGACTGGACCATGAGTGGACGGCAGGACGAGGTCGAGAATAGCGATTGGAAGGCCACTCTGACCCTCATGCCAGATGGCACGCTGAACTGGATACAGACTGATGGTGCCAGCGTTGGGGCCACCAGGTCTGGAACATGGGAGTATGATGGCAGCACTCTGACCATGAAGTGGATGGCTCCAAAGGGCGGCCTGATAACCTGGACATCTGGCTCAGTGACTGGTCAGGAGGTCTCGAATGGCATATATACGGCCGAGCGGGTCCGGGGAGGGACGTGGTCTGCTTCCAGGTCAGGCAGCTCAGAAAGCGGCCAGATGACCAGGCTCCAGGGAGTCTGGGCAATGGAAGGCAGGACCACAGGGGCCCAGAACAGCGACTGGAGGGCTACATTGATCTTAGATCAGGATGGAAAACTGGATTGGCGCGAGACAGAAGGAGCCACAGTTGGAGCCACAAGAACGGGGACATGGGTGTTCGATGGCACCACCGTAACCCTCAGATGGATGACGCCAAGTGGCGGCCAGACAGTATGGACCTCTGATTCTGTGACAGATCAGAAGATATCAGATGGGACTTACACTGCCGGGAACGACCAGGAAGGGACCTGGTCCGCTTCCAGATCCGGCAGCCTGATCTGAAGGCTCACTCTGCCTTCAGTCCCGCTTTTCTTTGTGGCTGGGAGATTCAGCATATGCATTGACATCGGCACCTTCTGGACTTTTGCCAGATCTATCTATTTCATGCAGATGGGATTAGAGGCTATGCTTCTGGATCAGCGCTTGCAAGGCTGCTTTTGTTTGCCTCTGAATGTGTCTTCAGGCAAATTCACCCATGCTGATCTAGTGCAGTGAGGCCGAAATAATACCATAGATGAAACATGGTAGAAAGAGCATTAGACTGCCAAAGGCCTTCAAGACTTTTGGGGTTAAGGCCAATGCACTGTGCTTCTGGGGCCGACGCCCCCTCCTGGCCTATAGTCTAGTTTAGCACTGACTCAGCAAACTCCAACTCCCGGGGACGACTGCCCCCTGACCCCTTCTGGGGGGAACACTTCAGACAATATGCAAGTATTCGCCAAGAGCCGTTTGATGGATCGATGGCTTATCACATGGCGCTCCAGGGATATCGAGCATATGCTAATATGATGACGACATCCTCTTGCGGTAGCTATGGCCAGGATGTGGAAATGTTCCCCCCAGAGGGGGTCAGGGTGGCAGTCGTCCCCAGAAGCGCAGAGCATAGTGATCATTCCAGAAAAAGCGTTGTCATGTTCTTCATTGCATTGGGCTCTTGATCCATTGCTTGATAAAGCCCCCTACCCCAGAGAAATGTGGTCTTATTTATGCCCGAATGTACTAGGTTATACATACTCATTTCGATTATTGCTCATAGGTGTGGTATCCCGAATGTATTGACTTTAAATACTACCCAATCTTTTTTGTATTTTCTATTTGGCATTTAATTCATTCTCCATTCTATCGAGGAAAATCTTAAGCTTGCACTCCTCAGGCAGCCTTGACCAAAAAGCGATCTCATGGGTCTGCAGATAGTGCTTTGTATCTAGGCTTGAGTGGTAACGCACATTGTTATACCAATTCACGAAATTGCCAAAATCCTTGAACCTAAACCTTTTTTTTCGTAAGTATCAAACCATTTTTCGATTTTGCCATTTGTCTGGGGATGCTTGACACTGGCTATGAT
>DATMZB010000435.1:0-4360 GCA_035560655.1 Methanotrichaceae archaeon
AGAAAGAGAATACTATTAAAATAGGATCGATGAAATGAGATTCTCTGCATTACTTAGCAGGGGCAGCCATGGATTTGGCTGCGCCCCGCCAGACGGCTATCTTCTTCTCAGATAAGCCAGTCTTCTTTACCAGATCACCGACTTTGGATTTGGCCAGCTCCTCTGGAGTGGTTATGCCTGCAGCAATGAGCTTCTCCAATGTCTTTGGTCCGATGCCTGCTATGCCCTCCAGACCAACTTTCTTGGCTTCCTTGGCCGGAATCTCACCAGAAGCCTTCTTGGCCTGCCACTCTATGAAGTTGCAGTGAGGGCATCCCAGGTCCCATGGCCTTTTGCCCTTGGTGATTATCCTGACGTGGTTCATGCCGTGCTGCTCGCAAACCTTATCTGTAACCAGCAGTGTGCCCATCTTTGGCAGAGGTAGAGTGAACTTGCAGTTGGGGTACCCCGAGCAGCCTATGAACCTTCCACCCCGGCGGCTCCTTCTGACCAGCAACTCTGAGTTGCACTGCTGACACTTGCCCACTATCTTATCAGTCCGCAGGCCATCCCTGAGAGATATCTGTATCTCCTCACGGTTAGAGAGGAGCTCGTCAAAGACCTGGTCGAGCATCTGCCTTGACTCGCCAATTACCGCCTCCTCTTTGGTCTTCTTCTCTGAGATGGAGATCATGGAGTTCTCAAGGGTCTGTGTCATCTCAGGCTTGGTAATTGTCGGAGCATACTTCTCAAGAGCATCCACAACTGCATATGCAGTGTTGGTGGGCTTGATCGGATTTCCCTGCACATATGCTCTGGCATAGAGCTTGCTTATGATGTCGTGCCTTGTGGATTTCGTTCCAAGACCAAGCTCATCCATGAGCTTGATGAGCCTTCCCTGGCCATACCTGGCAGGGGGCTCTGTCTCCTTTGCAAGAACTTCATGGCCAAGAACTTTCAGCCTTTCCCCAACAGATAACTCAGGAAGGATGCGCTCCTCAGACTTGCTGTATGGATAATACTCTCTCCACCCGGCTTCCAGGAGCCTGGCCCCGCTTGCCCTGAATAGTTCCTTCCCGATCCTGACCTTGAGGCTGGAGACCTCCCAGACGCTCTCCTCTGCCAGTGTGGCGAAGAACCTCCTTGTCACTAGCTCATAGATCTTCCACTGGTCATCCTTGAGCTCTTTCTTGTCAGCCACCGAAGTAGGATATATAGGCGGGTGGTCGGTCGTCGATCTCTTGCCCTTGGTTGGGACCATCTTGCCCTTCAGGAGTTTGCCTGCCAGATCCTGGAATGGGCTCTTGAGGAACATCACCACCAGGGATTTGAGATCAATCGAAGCTGGATATACTGTGTTATCGGTCCTTGGGTAGGAGATGAAACCATTTACATATAAATCCTCAGCAATGCGCATGGCATTGGCCGCAGAAAAGCCAATCCCGCTTGCTGCACTGATGAAGCTGGTGGTATCAAAGGGCGTTGGAGGCTTGTCTCTACGCGGGCTCTTTGTGATCTTCTCTACCACCCCCACTGGCCCAATGCCGGCGACTATCCTGTCCACCTCGGCCTTGTCCCAGATCCGGCCCTTCTCGTGATGGACCCGGACTTCCTTCTCCAGGTCTACATATATCTCCCAGTACGGCTCGGGCTTGAAGGCCTCTATCTCTTTTTCTCTATCTACAATTAGCGCCAGAGTTGGCGACTGGACCCTACCAACAGATAGAAACTCTTTGCCCAGCCTCCCTGATGTCAGAGATATGAACCTGGTGAGAGCCGCGCCCCATACCAGGTCTATGACCTGGCGGGCCTCGCCTGAGGATGCCAGATCGAAGTCAACCTCTCCAGGCTTTGAGAACGCTTCCTGAATCTCGCCCTTTGTGATGGCGCTGTACCTGACGCGGTCTGCCTCGATGCCGGGGTTGACCTCCCGGGCGATCTTTAAGGCCTCCACGCCTATGAGCTCGCCCTCACGGTCGTAATCCGTGGCAATGGTTACCTTGTCGGCCTGGGCCCCCAGTTTTCGCAGGGCATCTACTATCTTCTCCTGGGTGGGCTTGGTCACGAGGTCTGCGTGGATCAGGTCTCTGAAGTCCACCTTCTGCCAGTTGTTGTATCCCGGAGGGTAGTCAACCTCGACTATGTGGCCTGACAGGCCCATGATCACCTTATCATCGAACTGGTAAGTATCAACCCCCGATACCCTTGACGTCTTGGGTTTGCTGCCGGCAAGGATCTGGGCTATCCTCTTGGCAGCGTCATGCTTTTCCGCAATAATAAGATGCATTCCATTCGCAACTTCGGCAGGAAATATAAGTATCTATCGCAGCAGATAGCTCAACCCTGTCCCCCAGAGCCCTCCGGATGGTCGTGATGGATCTCTTCGTCCCTCCTGCGAGTTACCTTAGAGAGCAATGGGTTGAACATGAAGTACTTCTCTGCATATGCACGGATCTCTCTATCAGAGATGCAGGACTTTCTCTGGCCATCATCATAGAGCTGTCGGATCTCGTCGTGTATGGCCCGGACCCTCCAGTCATCCTTGCTTATGCGGGTCTCTATCTTCATCAGATCCCTCAAGGCCTCCTCTACCTTGGCCCGCACTATCTCGGACCCAGAAGATGGACCAATCATAAGCTTCCTCTCGCAGCCCACAAGCGTCGGCGGGAAAGGCTCGTATGTGAATGGGTCCTTGAGGACGCCTGCAGCGTGTATCCCGCTCTCGTGGGCGAATATGTTCTTTCCAACAACTGCCTTGTTCTTTGGCACGTACACGCCTATATGCTCCTCTATATAATCTGCAAACTCCACCAGGCATGAGAGGTCGTACTTGTCCATGCCCGCCATCCTCTGGGACAGGAACAAGAGCACCTTCTCAAGCTCGGCATTGCCGGCCCTCTCGCCAATCCCCAAGAATGTCAGGTTGGACCAGTTGGCACCATACCAGTATCCTATGAGAGAGTTGGCAGTGGCCAGGCTGAAGTCGTCGTGTGTATGTGTCTCTATATTCCTGGCACCCATCTCCCTAAGCCTTGTGATCATCTGAGGTACGCCAAAAGGCTGGCCCAGATCACAAAAGGGCAGGCCAAACCCAATCGTATCGCAGAGCCTGAGCGTGCAGTCCGGGTCCCTGTCCAGGATCTCTCTTGCCAGGGGGTAGACGAAACCCTCAAGGTCAGCCCTGGTCACATCCTCCAGGTGAGCCCTTGTACGCAGGCCGTGATCCAGTGCATAATCCAGAGCATCCAGGTACTTCTTCCTGGCAGCCTCCTTGCTGGGAAGCCCCATCTTGGTCAGGATATGAGCATTGGATACCGACATCAGTATCCCGGTCTCGTCAATCCCGTCCATCCCCAGCACCAGGTCTATATCGCCCGTGTTCGACCTGGCCCAGCCAGTGACCTCAGGGAACTCGAATCCATGATCGAGCATCCTCAATGCAGCTTCCTTATCGCTCTTGCTGAAGAGGAAGACCTCAAGCTTCTCAATCCCAATCCTGTGCAAATATTCGAATATCTTGACCCTGTCATCGACTGATATGACGATCCCGGGCATCTGGGAGCCATCCCTGAGCGTTGAATCGCTTATGAAGACCTCCTGGTTATGAGGCAGACTCAGCTTGGGAAGCTCATCATAGGACATATACATTTTATTTATCAACCCCTGGGCTAAGCTCATTTGCAGCAACGCAATTCGTTCTGGAAGAAAGCTATCGCAGAGACTAACATGCTATAGAGGAATCCGGGCGAAGCCTCAAGACTGGGCCGCATCTGGCGGGATGCTCATCTGAAGCTTCTTCATCTGCCCTCGAATCTTAGTGACGATATTCACCGAAGGCTGCAAAAAAGCCCTCACTTTGCATGGTTATCTCTAAGCAATGGCAATCCAAGCCTGGCTAAAATGCCAGATCAGAGAGCTCTCAGAATATTAGTCTTCAATCCATGCCCCCTTCGGCTCAAAGGTATTTTGCTGGAAGCATTGGAAACCGCCCTGAGACCCTTGTGATCTCATAGACGTCCACTATCCAGATATCATTACTTTGCGTCCAGCGATAAATACCTTTTCCAGTATTCTTGTTCTATTAGCAGGCAGATCGGATGTCAAAGCAGTCTACAGCTATTGAAATGCCTGCCAAAAATCAAAACTCATCAGTAATAAACCTGGCATAGCATAAGAATCAACCGTTATCTGAGTATTCTCAAAGGCAGTTCCTTTGATAGACCGTCGCACGAAAGATAATTATATATCATCGACCATTGAACAGATAAAATTCATTTTGGGCCCATAATATAGATAGAAAGCCAGATACTGTGCTGGAGAGGTTTGACTGAGGAGTCACTCAAACCGCCTTTGTGCCATCGCGTACGGCTGGCATGCTTTG
>DATMZB010000436.1:0-3097 GCA_035560655.1 Methanotrichaceae archaeon
GCGCTGCACAGTATATAAAACCCAAATATTCAGGACTATACAAGTTGGTTTTGGTGCACAGATATACTGGGGCAGGAACAGGCAGATCCTGCCATGTTTCTACTTTCCATCAAACCTGATGATGAATCCCGTCTTCGATCCTCTCTCGAATCCAGCCTTCTCATAAAACGGTATGGCGTCTCTTCTTCCTGTAAGGAGCATGACCTTGTAGCATCCCTTCTCTCTGGCCATCTCCTGCGCCCTTTTCAGCATCTCTGTGCCATAGCCTTTCTTCCTGTAATCCGGATGAGTCACGACATTTTCTATCAGTGCATACGGGCTGGCTCCCCTGGTCAGGTTTTTGATGATCACAAGCACGCATGAGGCGACAAGCTTTCCTTCATCCACAGCAACCAGATAATTCTGACCTGGATCAGCCAATATCTCGTCCCACAGTGACTCTATCTCAGCGTCCGCTTCGAGCGCCGGATCATCATCGTTCAGATACGTATAGAGATCCAGAAGGCCGCTTAGCTCATGTTTTTGAATCAGGCGAATCTCATACAACTGATTTCAGCCCCCTTGCAGGCAGACGGCTGCATCGTGCATCTTATAGCTGACCATCGGCTTAAGCCCGGTTAAAGAGGTTGGTCAAAGGTCAGGCTATGGCCATCTACCGACCGGATCATATAGCGCATTCTCTGGAAGCCCTGTGCAAAGCCTCAGCTCAAGACATAGAACCTTATGCGATTGCTCTCCTTCAAGCCTGCACGATACCATATCTCATGAGTCCCGGTTGCCTCTGCGCAGAACCAGAGCTGGTACTTGTGGCCGGGGTAGACATAGCCCTTGAAGAGCGATTTCAGGCTGCCGCTTGGAAGCCTCTCAAGCAGGGTCATGTACCCCTCCTGTGCAGGGACCATCTCTATAGTTGCCTTGGTGTACCGCGGCAGAGACATCTCCCCCAGCATGACCGACCCGTACTTTATCCATATCCTGCTGCAGTCCTGGACATAGGATGCCGAGCCCGACTCGATCAGGGGGCCTGCCAGGCACTGCTCCGGACAGGGACATGACACGATTGCGCTGGCGCAGGGTTCAACTGCTGTACACTGGGCTGTAGATGACGCTCCTGGGGTATATGCCGGATCTACCTCCGCACAGGCGCAAGATATCAGGGCCATGACGGAGACGGCTAGAATTATGGCTCTCATGCCAAACCATCCAGCAAGAGGTTGAATCTTCATCACATAAGAACATTAGTTTTCAAGTAGATAGAATTTGCCCACCGGCCCGAAGGCAAAGGCTATCACAGGAACGGCAGAATCCGCATAATTCTCCAGTGCCCAATATTGAAATCGCTGGCACGACCATCATCATCACATTCCAATCAAGGGCATGCAGGAAGTTATGATCCTGGTTGTGACGCCGGAAATAAAAGACAAGATCGGGTTTATTCGCGTTGGAGAAGCAATTAGTCTGGATCGCCTTGACTCGTTTCAATGGTACTGCATTCATCGACCGGCAAGAACAGTGCAAGCAAAAGTGATTGGTTCCAGCCTTAAGCCAACTGGCAGCCTCAAGTCCTACATGGGGCCCAATAATAGACACCCTCAAGCCCCTATCTCCATGATGAAAAGCTATTGAAAGAGCATTGACCAGGTATTGATATAGGCTTGAGACATGATAACGCCTATGCAATCATCAGCTCTCGATAGAGCCAGAAATGCCTAAGTTCGAGGCAAATCCCGGCATCCACTAAAGATCATGGAATGCAATGGATTTGGAGATTATATGAGGAAAGAGCAATGAGATGGACTGTGTATTCGCTGACATCTGCATGCGTTTTGCTGTTTTTAACTTCTGGAGTGGCCCTGGCTGGAGATCCTGCACCATCGATAAAGTGGCATCAGTACGATGAGGGCATGGCTCTGGCAAAAAGCGAGAACAAGCTGGCAGTACTTGACTTTGGTGCTGAGTGGTGCGGTGCCTGCGAGGAGATGAATAAGACCACATTCAGCGATAAAGACGTGATATCCTTGCAGGACAGATGTATTTTCATAAAGGTTGATGTGGATAAGGATGACAGAGCTGTGGATGCTTACTTCGGCGATGACATAAAGGCGCTGGGCTCTACATTGGGGATGAGTTCAACGCCTATATATCTTCCAAAGGTCATAATCGCAGACCCGCAGGGGAAGGAGCTGCTCAGAACTGATTTCATATCTGCAGAGGAATTCGTAAGGAGAATAAAAGCTGTAAGGCCATAATGAGCTTCTTGTCAACCCATCCTGTGCTATCTATGTAAATTGCATTCCACACTAAATCCTAAGAAAAATCCCATAACTCATCAAATCAGTATGAGCATTGCAAAGGAGCATCGCCCTTACCTGATCCCAAGCTTCGTTTTAACAACCCGCATATCTTTCTCTATTCCATCCAAACGCCTATTGACATTCTGCATCAGATCCTCATGCAGCTCATGCATTTCTTCGATGATATCACCCTGGCCGTCTATCAAGGCATTTTGACCATCTGCTGAGGATCTCGTGTTATCCCTCACTTCCAGGATGGTAGGAATAGCTTTCAGCATCTGCATGGCGGTTAGGACCTGGGCATATTCACTTATCTTCGATACATCATCATCGTACTCAGATATGGCGATATCTGAGACAACAGCGCTGGCAGGCCTATTATTCTTCATAAAGTCCACAAAAGCCTTGACTTGGCTATCTTTGCCCTCCACTAAAACTTCAACTGCCTGCTCATCTCCCTTATCGAGATTGATGGCATCAAATCCCGGCAGGTGCAGGCTCATTGCCCCGCCCATCAGGAGGTATCTATAGCCCACATCGTGGACCCTGGGACCAATGATTGTGATTTTTTTCTTCATCTCGGTCACATATATATTGCAGGATCTTAATCAAGCTTGCTCCTGTAAATCAAATGCCTGTTCAAACGAGATGCAGAGTGCCTTGCAGAATGTCGGATACCAACACTATGAGAGAACCATCAAATCCTCCGATTATTCCACTGTCCGGGAAATTTGGTTTGATGCTAAAGCAATAACTTATTAATAGCCATGGCAGTGATGCAAAAACATGCGCCTGGTTACAAG
>DATMZB010000437.1:0-2593 GCA_035560655.1 Methanotrichaceae archaeon
GGATATACATGGTGGAAGAAAAAACGATATCTACAGCTTATATACTGGTTTCTCTGATCTTCTTTGCAGCATGCACCTCAGCAGGTGCAGTCGCGCTGAACTCAAGCACTGAAAACAGCTCCTTGAAAGCATTATCTGACAGCTCGAACTTCACAGGAGCTGCCGCAGGCACTCCTCTCTATGAGGGCTTGAACAGCTCCACCGCCCTGGATAGATCTCAATCAGATGATAATCAATCAATTGAAGATGACAAAATTGAAGATGAAAATCAATCAGATGGGAATGGATCTCTCACGCAGCCAGTTCAAGAGGCAAATCTTTCTGCCTCTGATTGGGAGAGCCTCAGAGAAAATGTAACTTCTGAGAGAGAATCAGAGTCCCCAAAGACGAAGGAGGTTGCTGCATATGTTTATAATGATGACGACGATACGCTTGATGTCTCTCTATACATAGACTCGGTACCCAGGGGCAAGGTGGATGTTGACAAGGGATCCGAAGAGACTTTCGGCAATTATACACTGACTACAGGTCCCCACAGGTTCAAGATATTGTGGAAAGATTCGGATACAAATAAAGTTTATGAGTCGGAGATAAAGAAAGATGTATCCGACGATGATCTGGTGCGCTTATACACCTCAGAGCACCAGGAGCCTCAGGAGTTCAATCTCCTGGTCAGCGTGAAGAACGAGAACGATAAAGAGACTAAAGCATACTTATACATCGATGGTAAATTCGAGAAGAGTCAGGATTTAGCAGAGCAGAGCATCAGTGAGTTCGATGAGGTCTCTGTAGATGAAGGCATCCATGACGTATCTCTGAGGTGGCTTGACCCTGGAACTGATGCAGAGTACGAAAAGAAGAAGAGTATCACCGTAGATGACGATAAGGCTGTTATCTTTGTAGTCACGAAGGGCATATCCTTTGAAGAAGATGGCCTCGCTGCAAGTGCGCCTGAAGCTGATCCAAATGCGGCTTCAAATGAGGGCATCAGCGAGAATAATGAAAATGCCATGGATACCAGTAGCAGCACAGATACCGGTAGTAATACTGATATCAACAGCAGTACTGATGTCAATAGCAGTATTGATACTAAGGCCGATCTCTCAGACACCAGCAGCATAGATACAACGAGCACAGACATAACTAAAAGTGCCGAAGGCAAGAATGAGGAATCTGGGTCCAGTCTTCTGGCCCTGAAGATAGAAGGGACGTCTGATACAGGCGAACCGGACACGGCAAAAGCAGATATCGGCATCTATCCTGCTGTTTATCTTGCAGTGCTCCTAATAGCGATATATCTGGTATTCAGGCGTTGATTATGCTGATTATGCGTCTGCTATCAATTTTATTTTTCGCAGCAGTATTTACGGCGTCCTCTGCATCTTGGGGAGATTCAACGACTGGAAACCTGCACTGGGGAGATAGCATAGAGCTTGAGGGCTACAGGCTGGAGGTAGCAGACTTCTCTAAGGAAGACACGCCTGCTCCAATGGTGCTTCTAAAGCTCTATAATAGAGATGGACTGATTACACAGCGAACCCTAAGTCAGGGCCAGAACTTCTCTTTGGATGATGAGATCATGGCAGCGGTGGATGCCATATCTGTGCCGGATCATTCTGAGGGCAATGATCAGCCAGAGGCCAAGGTCAGGCTGGTGCTAAAAGCCATTCCAGAGATCATCCTCCATTTGACATCGAGCAAGGACTCTTATGAGCCGGGAGAGGAGATACGTCTGGGATTGACTGTAGAGAACCAGGGAACTGTGGATGCAGAGGGCATCAGGATAAACATCTCCTCAGTTCCAGAGCTTCTGGCCCGGGATTATGGAATCTCAGAGCTTAAAGCTGGAGGGGTGGGCGTTCTGGCCGATACGGACGCTGAAAATGCAATAATACTGTGGGCTCCCTATTCCCAGGGTTTGAAGGAGTTCAAGATACGAGCTAGAGCAGAGTATTCTGATGAGTCGAGCAAAGGTCATGAGTCCGATGGGTATGGCGCATTCAGCGTAACAGATCAGCTTCGCCTCCACAAGCAAGTTCAGGAGACTATGAAGCTTGGGACGAGCTATCCAGTCATTCTAACTCTGAGGAACCCTGGTGAGAACTCCGGGTCTGCAGACCTCTCTGACGGTCTTCCTGATGGGTTTAGCTCCAGCTCTTCATTGAAATGGAAGGTCGAGGTAGAACCTGGAAAGACCCAGACCGTGAGCTATGATATGAAGCCCGAGGGGCAGGGCGGTGATTTCATACTGCCGCCTGCAGTTGCCAGGTACGATCTGGGTGGAGAGGCTTTCGAGTCTAGGTCAGAGAGCCCATCTGTGAATGTAACAGGGCCCAGATTGAATGTAGAAAAAAGGATCAGCTCATCTAAGGTGCGCCCTGGAGAGGCGGTCGTTGTATCCATTGATGTGAAGAATGAAGGCAATCAGACCGTAAAGGCATCACTCAATGAATCCCTGCCTGCCTTTGCAAAGCTTGTTGGCGGCAAGACGAGAATATCCCAGATATTGAAGCCGGGGGATATTGCCTCTTTGAGCTATTCGATATCCTGGAACAGGCCAGGAGATTATGTGATACCCGCCGCGTCCATATCC
>DATMZB010000438.1:0-2297 GCA_035560655.1 Methanotrichaceae archaeon
ACAGGGATGTGCACTTATGAAGAGATGAACATGGTCTGGCATGATCTCCTGCTCGATCAATGTCACGCCTTTCTGTTCTGCTATCAGTTCATGTAACTGATGAAGATCTTCAGCGATATGATCTACTAGCACCTCTCGCCGATACTTTGTAGACCATATGAAGTGGTAATATACATTGTATACACAACCTCGCGCGCTTACCCAATGCTCTTCCTTAGGCATGTCAGACTATACATATGGTCACCATGTGTATATGTAGCTATTGATATGGACGGGCTGTATCCCCTAATGAATTAGAGGGGATTAGCCCTGCTTCCATCCTAAAAATGAATAAAAGAAACGGCTTTTGGAAAAGCCGCTCTACTCTATGGCCAGCAGCACATCGCCTGGAGCGACGGTCGTGCCTTCTTTTATGTAAATCTCCTTGATGGTCCCGCTCTTGTTGGCCAGGATGTTGTTCTCCATCTTCATGGCCTCTAGGACCGCCACTGCATCGCCCTTGTTTACCTTATCGCCCTTGTTTACCTTGAAGCGGATAACAACGCCCTGCATGGGCACTGTAACGCCGTCTGTGGGCGCCTTGGGCACAGCCTCCTGGATGGTCATCCCTGCCGGTGCCACCTTGACCAGGTATGCTTCTCCATCTACCTCTACGTGCAGGGCCATGGGCTCGGCCTTGATAGATGTCGACTGTGTCTGGGGCTGTTTTTTAACCAGGGGCTCCTCGACCGCTAATCCCTGGAGGAACTTGAGAGCCACCTGGGGGTAGAGGGCATATGTGAGATAGTCTTCCTCTTTCTTGGCCAGGCCCAGCGCGTCGATTTCTTTTTTGGCCTTGTCGTATTCAGGGGGCAGCAGGTCTGCAGGCCTGACGGTTATTGGCTCCTCGTCGCAGAGGATCTTGAGCCTGACCTTGGGGTCTATCATGGCTGGAGATTTTCCGTAGAGGCCCTTGACATAGTCCCTGACCTCCTTTGGGACCATCTTGTACCTGTCACCGGTCATGACATTGAGCACCGCCTGGGTGCCCACTATCTGGCTGGTTGGGGTCACCAATGGTGGATAACCCAGGTCTTTCCTGACCCTGGGCACCTCAGCGAGCACTTCCTCATACTTGTCCATTGCCTTCTGCTCAGTGAGCTGCGAGACCAGGTTGGAGATCATTCCACCCGGCACCTGGTACTTCAGCACATTGGTATCCACCCTGGCGATTATGGGGTTGAACACAGGGGAATAGATCTCCATCAGCTTCTCGAAGTACTTCTTGATATCCGTGAGCAGGCCCAGATCAAGTCCTGTGGCATAGGGAGTGCCCTCCAGGGCTGCAACCACGCTCTCGGTAGATGGCTGTGAGGTTCCGCCGGATAGGGGAGATATGGCCGTGTCAAGAATGTCCACTCCAGCCTGGCATGCATAGAAGTAGCTCATCTGAGCCATGCCGCTTGTGCAGTGGGTGTGAAGATTTACTGGCAGGCCCACCTCTTTCTTTATTGCCGAGACTAGATCGTAGGCATTCTGGGGTGTGATGAGGCCCGCCATATCCTTGATGCAGATGGAGTCGCAGCCAAGCTCAGAGAGCTGGACGCAGAACTGGGTGAACTGCTCAATTGTATGAACCGGGCTTATAGTGTAGGACACTCCGCCCTGGACATGGGCGCCCATAGCCTTGGCAACGGTTATGGACTTCTCCATGTTGCGTATGTCGTTGACGGCATCAAAGATCCTGAAGATATCCACGCCATTTTGGGCAGACTTCTGCACGAACTTCTCAACCACATCGTCGGCATAATGCCTGTAGCCCACCAGGTTCTGGCCTCTAAGCAGCATCTGCATGGGGGTCCTAGGCATGGCCTTCTTGAGTGCCCGCAGCCTCTCCCAGGGGTCTTCATTCAGGTATCTGATGCAGGTATCGAAGGTTGCACCACCCCAAACCTCCAGCGAGAAGAACCCAACCTGATCCAGCATCTCTGCTATCGGCAGCATATCCCTGGTCCTCATCCTTGTGGCCAGGAGCGACTGATGAGCATCTCTAAAAGCCGTCTCGGTAATCTTTACTCTGCCCACGAAGATCTCCTCCTATATGAGCCCATTTTATTCCAAACCCCTTCGGTACATAGAGCCAATTGCTATATTATTCTCTATGAGGCGCACAGAACCACCATTGCGCGTCTCAGGCTAACGAGGAGCCATTTCAGAGCCTTCTTTTGCCTCATGCATGCCTGAGCGCTAGTACAGATGCGGAAGCTGCCTTCATAGATCGCTAGTTAAATCTAGGTTCTGCAAAAGAGATCCTGATG
>DATMZB010000439.1:0-4074 GCA_035560655.1 Methanotrichaceae archaeon
TCGATAACCTGATCCCTGGCATTGGTAATTTCATCATGCCAAGACCCTGATCATCAGGAGCAGTACCTCTATTGATCAAGGCCTCGGCACGATATTACCACTCCTCAATCTAATGGAGTTATGCCCAGCTTAGTTTGAAGCTCGTCGATATCTCTGCGCAGCTGGCGGACTTCTTTTGCCAGATAAGGTGCTGAATCCACTGGTTCAGCTCCTCGGACCGGTTCATGGGAATATGTCTGGACAGGCGATTGAGCAGGTGGTTGAGCAGATGGCTGGTAGGCCGACTGAGCAGCTGGCTTTTCGAACTTGAGCTGCTCAACCTTGAGGTGCTCAATACGGAGTTCACCATTATCGATGATTATCAGTGCCACCGGCTTTATGGTGAATCCGCCTCCGGCTCCGCCGCCAGCGCCCCCTAAGGCACTGCCTGCTCCAATGCTAGCATTGCTTTCACCAGTCTCTTTTCCAGTCATAGAGCCTTCGCCACCGCCGCCACCGAAGTCGACGCTCATGCCAGCCACAGGTATTATGGTCTTTCCCTCACATGATACCGGATCGCCAATTACTGTATTGGCGGTCATTACCTTCTCAATCTCGCCAAGCGCGGTCTTGAGCAATTCTTCAGCGTCTGTCGACATAATAACCAACCACCTTAACATTATTCAGCTAATGCCAAGAAGCAGGATTTGCTTGCTCCCTTGAAGTTAGACAAGTTAGTAATAAATAGCATGATCACTAATTAAGTTATCTATGGCCACGCCTCGAAGCATGCCTAAAGACCCATCTGTCCAGGAGCCTTTACAAAGTATGGAGGCCAGCTTTTTTCAGACTCCAGTATTCCAGGCATTGACCATTGGTGTTCCATTCTGCGTCTTCAAGCTTCTCTTTGGAGTTTTGAGCATTAGAATTGGGACAGAGCAGCAATCTCTCCTGGTTCCTTTAGGCTGGCTGATCATCTTCTGGGCCTCAGTGGACCTGGCCATGAACCTGGTCAGGATATACTTTGATGCTACAGGCCGCCAGTCTCCAGTTGAGTTCTGCACCATCGCCCAGCTCGGTCGCCTTTTCCAGAGGCCAAAGGCCTTCCTGGCCATAGATACCATGATCGCCTTCGTAATCATCTGCTTCGTCCTCTGGTCTGGCTGGATAAAGCTCCTCACAACCAATGAATCCTACCTCTGGTATGCGGCCACCACACTCAACCTCATAAGCATCTCCATTGTGAACCTGTGGCTTGAGCTGAGACGGTGATACCTATATCCCCTTGTAGATGCCAAGAACCAGCAAAGCACACTTAAGCAGAGGATGTCTAGAATCAGCGATGAAAGGCATGAGACGTCTTATGCTCGCCATATTTCTGCTCATGGCCGTGGCTGCTCTGACATGCAGTCATGCTCAAGTAATGCTCAACGGCTCAGATGGCGCAGCATTGCTGAAGACTCTGACCAGCAGCGCACCCAGTCTGGCCAATAGCTCTCCTGTTCTTGACAACAGCTCTCCAAACCTGGCAGTGTCAAACGAAACCTCCGGCGACCTGTGGTCATGGGGCTCCAGGCCCCATCCGCCTCCCGAGGCTGACACTGAATACGATTATCTGGCCGATCCAGCTACACAGATAGATGGCATCTGACTTGATCGAGACGGCGTTCACGCCATACTTGATCCCCGATCAGGATATTATAGCGTTGTAGCATTGAGGGGCCGGGCAGGCTCCTCTAAACTTCATTGATACTGAGTGCTACCTGGATTCAGACTGCGATCCGGCTAAAGCTGGGGACTCGGCTGCGAGGCAGAGTATCTCGAACATCATGGTTGCGCCCGCCAGGGCTGTGATGCCTCCAGAATCATACGGCGGCGAAACCTCCACCACGTCGCCTCCAATGATCTTCAATCCCCTCAGGCCTCTGAGCACCTGCTGGGCCTCAAAAGACGTCATTCCCCCAACAACGGGTGTTCCTGTGCCAGGTGCAAAGGCCGGGTCGAGGCAATCTATATCGAAGGTCACGTATACAGGGCCGTCTCCCACTGTGCGGCGCACCTCAGAGACCACATTCTTCCAGCCCATCTCATAGAACTCCTCTATGTGTATGACCCTCATCCCGCTCTGGTATGAGAAATCCCAGAGGAGCTCTGCAGCCCCGCGAATGCCTATCTGGACTGCGCGCTTTGGGTCCACAAGCCCTGCCTCTACGGCATTTCTCATGGGGCAGCCGTGCTGGAGACCGCTTCCATGCATGGCAGGGCCCGTGTCGCAGTGAGAGTCGAAGTGGACCAGGCCCACAGGCCGATCAGACGCTATGGCCTTTAGGATAGGAAATGTGATTGAATGGTCGCCGCCTGCAGTCACGGGTATGGCTCCGATCTGGGCTATCCGCCGGAAGAAGGACTCGATATCCTTCAGAGACTCCTCCAGATTATACGTAGTCTTAAAAGGTACGTCCCCAACGTCCGCAACTCTGCTCAGAAGGAATGGGCTCATCTTGCTCTGGTGATTGTACGGCCCCACAAGGCCGGACTGATTCCTGATCTCCCTTGGGCCGGCCCTGGTGCCGGTGCGGTTGGTCACTCCAGAATCAAATGGTACTCCTGTCAAGGCGATATCTATATCCTTGATATCATCTATAAAAGGCACCTTGAAGAAGGTGGAGACTCCGTTATAGGCTGGCTGCACCATCTGGCTGCTAAATGTCTTTGCATTCTTCGCAAGCTTAGCGATTAGGTCCTCGTCCATATTAGCCACTCCTCTATGTGGAACTCTGGAAGAACAGAGCACTGTGCCCAGATCTTTGCCAGCGATTAGGACTGAATGCATAAATAGCTGACTGAATTAGCATCATAAAATAAGCTACTGTATCTCATTTCTGAATAAAGACCTTGGAAAGGAGAGAGCACTGGGGAAAGAGAAAAAAACTGGAAAGGGCTGACAGCAAAAATATCGTGTGGCTTTAAGCAGAGGTTGAGGAAGGTTGAAGGTGGGAGCCATCCCTGAATACCACCCTCCCCTCTAAAACCGTCAGGATGACCCTGGCCTCGTTGATATCTTTTGCTGGAATCTTGAAGATGTCTCTATCTATGACCACAAGATCTGCCAGCTTTCCCACCTCCAGGGACCCCGTCTCATTTTCCATGAAGCTCGCATATGCCCCGTTGATGGTGGCGACCTCTATCATGGTCTTGAGGTCGACCCTCTCTTCAGGATGGAACGGTTCGGTGACATTGCATCCCTTCGAGAGTGGGAGCCCGACCACCCCGGTCCTTATGGCATCGAGGGGCCTCATGGTGAGATAATCTATGGCTAGCGGCCAGTCCGTGCCATAAGCCACAACGGCGCCTGAATTCACCAGGCTCTTCATGGGATAGATGCGGGCAGTCCTCCCAGGACCCAGGGCAGGTAGAGTGACTGCATCTATATAGGGAGTGTAATAGAACCAGTTGGGCTGGACCACTGGAATCACACCCAGTGACTTGAACCTGGTTACGTCCGCGGGGGATATTATTTCTATATGGGCAATCTTATGCCGCGAATCCCGGGGTCCGTTCACCTTTGCGGCGTTCTCGAAGGCATCCAGGCTCATGCGCACCGCGCCATCGCCCATGCAGTGGACCTCTATCTGGAACCCTTCTTTATCCAGGGCAGAGACCATCCTCTGGAAGGCCACAGGCTCCCAAACGGGAGTTCCTAGAAATCCCGGCCTATCCGCATATGGCTCAAGGAGCACGCCGGTATGGCTCTCTATCATGCCATCTGCGAACATCTTGGCGGTCAACAGCCGGAAGAGGCCTGTGGAGTGATTCTTCCTTTCGGCCACAAGATATGGGATCTGATCCAACCCTAGCGCCTGATTGCAGTACATCTCGCCCAGTACTCGCACTTTGAGCTTATCTTCGTTCTCCAGGTCCGAGTAGGCAAAGACCTGATCTAGAAGCACTGCTGCATCGTGGACAGTTGTTATGCCTTCACTCCTGGCCATATCGAGGGCCTTAGTCAGCCCCTGTTTTATCTCATCACGGCTCAGTGGCGGAAGCTTGGGGTTGATCAGCATTAAGGAGGCACTTTCTCGGAGGGTCCCTGAG
>DATMZB010000440.1:0-2333 GCA_035560655.1 Methanotrichaceae archaeon
ATCCTGTTGCATTCAAGAGCGGTGGAGAGACCTTGCGTGGCTGGCTGTATCTTCCAAGCAAGATCCCAACGGGAAAGAGACTGCCTGCAATAGTAACTGCAAATGCAATGACTGCAGTAAAGGAGATCAATCTGCCAGAATATGCAGAGCGGTTTGCCAAAGCCGGCTTTGCCACAATCATATTCGACTACCGTTACTGGGGTGAAAGCAGTGGAGAGCCCAGATATCACCTCTCCCCCATGGAGCAGCGAGAAGACATCACAAACGCCTTGACCTTCCTGGCCAGCCAGCCAGAGGTCGATCCAAACAGAATAGGCGGCTGGGGGATCTCCCTTGGTGGGGAACACATGCTATTTCTAGCCACCTGGGAGCCCCGTCTCAAAGCCGTAGTTGCAGTCTCCACAGGCATCAGCCCTCAAAGAGAAAGCGAGCTTCTAACTGAAGAAGAGGCAAAGGACCGATACCGTGAGCTTTTATCCGCCTCTGAGGCTGAGAGAGCAGGTCGGGCAAGTGCGAAGATCACGACAATGCAGGCCTGGTGCCCTGAGCCGACTAAAGGATGTGCCATTCCAGTAAAGGAAGCTCATGATTTCTACGAGAGGGCAAGACAAAGCTTTGCTCCAATGTTTGAGAATAAGCTATCAAGCACCTCATTTCAAAACTTACAGGCTGATGATATGGCCTTTGCAATACATCTCGCAAAAGCGCCTATCCTGATCCTCCACCCTGAGAAGGATGTGGTACCGATAGAAGACGTCCTCTTTTACTACAAGAGGGCTCCTGAACCCAAGCGACTGGTAGTGCTCTCTGGCCTGCACACCACCACCTATGTCGGCGGAAAGCACCTGGAAGAGGCTGCACAGGAATCAATCGCCTGGTTTAAGCAATATCTCTAGAAACTGAAGCCCGATGCTCGAAGGATGATCTTCAAGCTTTGGCCCTTCTCCCTGTAAAAATAAAAGACAAAAAAAAGATCAGAGGCTCAGCCTTGCCTGGGTAGGCACATTTACGCTGGACAGAACCTTGAGCCTGTAATCCTGAAGCAAAATATCCTTGAGCTTGGCGGTGTGAACCGAGAGAGTGATCTCTTTAGTCCTGCCATACCTCCCTTTGCTCACCACAATGGTGTGAAGTATCCCCAGCATATCCAGCTCGGCTATGAGATCCGTGATCCTTCTATGAGTAAGGTAATCGGTCTCAACCATAGGACAGAGCTGCTTGTACATGTTGTAGACTGCACTGGTGGTGATGTTCCTTGTGCCCTGCTCCTCCAGGAGCATGACGCTGTAGAGCACCAGCTTGGACTGGGTAGGCAAAGTCTTGATGACCTCTTCCACCCTGTCCTGCTCTATCTTATCCCTGGCGGCTCTGACCTGCACCTCAGTCACCATGGAGACCCTTGACCTCTCAGCCAGCTCTCCAGAGATCCTTAGAAGATCCAGAGCACGCCTGGCATCGCCGTGCTCCTGGGCCGCAAAAGCCGCACAGAGTGGTATGACATTTTCATCCAGGACGCCGGGCTTGAAGGCCATAGATGCCCTCTGCTCCAGGATCTCCCTGATCTGATCGGCATTATAAGGTGGAAAAATTATCTCGTCCTCTCCAAGAGAAGACCTGACCCTGGGATCTAAAAACTCTGTGAACTTTAAATCATTAGAAATTCCTATGAGGCTTACCCTGGACTGCAGAAGATCTGAGTTGACCCTGGAGAGGTTGTAGAGCACATCGTCCCCCTTCCTGACCAGCTTGTCCACCTCATCAAGCATGATCACAACCACACGCTTCTTCTCATCCAGAGCATTTCTAAACTCGGCATAGACCTGATCTGTAGGCCAGCCAGTCATTGGGATCTCCTTATCGAAATGCCTTGCAAGATGAGCCAGGATCCTGTACTGGGTGTCCACCACCTCACAGTTGATGTAGATGACAGCACACTTGCTATCCAGACCCGCTTCTTCCAGCTCCTTTCCAACGTACCTAGCAACTGCAGTCTTCCCCGTTCCTGTCTTGCCGTAGATGAGGACGTTAGATGGAGTTTCCCCTCTTAGAGCCGGGACTAGAACAGATGCCAGACCATTGATCTGTTCCTCCCTGTGCGGCAATTCCCTGGGAGTATAAGTCGGACGCAGAACATCCCGGGACTGAAATATGCCTCCCTGTGATAATAAATCAGCAAATAACCCACTCGGCATAGACACAAATATTCCCCTCGAACAACGAACCATAGAACAGTATGGTATTAAGAGTTATGGTGAACACCCCTTGACTTCCAATGGAACCTTGACCCTCCTACCCCCTGATTTCCAGTGGAGATGAGATAAATGGGGCTTCTA
>DATMZB010000441.1:0-10058 GCA_035560655.1 Methanotrichaceae archaeon
ATTTAAAATAGCGGTAGATACCTACTGAATATAAAGCAGAATGGCGTCAAAGCCCTATCTATATTGAGCCATTGAAGACAAATAGATTATGAGAGCGACCTTATATTGATGCATTCTGACCTATACGGCCACAATAGCAGGCTTTCATTCCAGAATCCCTTAATGGAAAGAAAGAGGGCTTATATGATATCGCTTAAGGTGTATCCAAGGACAGATGAAATGTGGGAGATTTTTGCCTGGAGTCAAAAGCTTGAGCGATCCTCTGCATGCCGGCATCATAGCCATGATCACAGCATGGGATGGAGCTGAGATAAGGTATATGAACTTTCCAGGTCAATGATACACCCATATTGCGCTCGACAGATGCATTCGCAACATATATCCATTGAAATTGCCTCCTTCAATTGCAGGGTTTCGTCACGGTGGCATGATATAGAATCTGCTGTTTGCGTCTGACAGCCTTTCAGGAAGATAGCCCGCAATGATAAAGGACAAATATGTAGGGAAATGGGTCAAGCCCAACCGCGATAGCCTCAAGGCCCAGGTAGGAAGGCGGCACGATCAGAGCATGGAAGTTATTGCCGGGGATATAATAGATAGGCTTGAGATCGGCCCAGGTGACAGGGTGCTTGACTTATGCTGTGGAAACGGCATGATCACCAAGATAGTATCTGAAACTGCCAGCGAGGTCTACGGGGTTGACTTCTCGGAGTATCTCCTGGGCATGGCAAGGGAGAGAATGAGCGCCGACAATATTCACTATTGCCTGGAAAATGCTCTAAATATAGAAAGGATCTTTCCCAAAGGGTTCTTTGATAAGTCCTACTGCTACTTCTCATTTCAGCATATCGATCCAAAGGATGCTCCCATGTTCATAAAAGGGCTCATGGAGGTCACCTCTCAAGAAGGGATGGCATTGATAGGCGATATCCCAGATAAGAGGAGAAAATGGGATACCTATTATAACACTTGGCATTTGAAGGCCATGTACATCTGCCTGAACGCGCATCGTATCCTCACCGGCAGAGAAGGAGAGGACTATCTGGGATGGTGGTATCACCCCGACCAGCTCAGTGAGATCTGCACGAATCAAAGCCTTTGCTGCCAGATCCTCGATCAGGACCCAGGCCTGCCCTACTCAGAGTTCAGGTTCGACATCCTCATCACCAACCAGAGATCAGCCTGATGCAGGCAGGTCTCTTGATTGAAGCATCTTCTCAATCTCAGCCCTGGCTATGCGCCGCAGATGATCCTCTTGAAGGCCGTGCCAGGCAGGGCCCAGGGCACTGCCCAATGACTTGCCATCAAATATCTTGAGTCCCTCCTGGAATGCAGGGCCGTGGCCCTGCTCAAGGCTGGAGAGTGACCTCTCAAGAGCCCTGCTCAGCCCCTGGCCTCCATAGAAATAGCTCTCCAGAGCCGACTTTGTCAGATCAGGCATGCCGGCATATATTATATCCGGCCTATGCCCTTCTATGTAGCCTAGAGCCTTCTGGGTCATCCAGTACAGCCGGCATTCCAGCGTCCCCGGATCATTTATGCTGCCTCTTCCCAGAGGGTTTCTAAGAAGTATGAGAACCTGGTCTCTGCCTTGACCAGGCAGCCGCCTGTATGCAAGAACATCGCATTCTTTCAGGCCGGTCTTCTCATAGATGGCGTCCTTGATCTCAGAGACGTCAGATGAGCTGCTGAAGAAGACATAAGCCCTATCAGCCTGGCCGGGATCACATTCGCACAGCCTTCCAGTATCCAGGGCTGCATTGACCACGTCCCGTCCAGATCCGCGCTCCTGGCTGTAACATGGAATGAGGATAGGAGGCGATTCAAGCGTCTCCAGGAGCTGCTCTCTTAAGGCAAGGCCTGGAAGATCCTGGCCAGGATACGGGCGTTCTGAAATTAGAGGGCTTAGAGATCTTTGAATGAAATCGTCAATGATAGAATATTCTCTGCCGAACTTCTCAAACAGCACCTGGTTATCCGCCAGAATCAGGCCGTCGAGTCCAATGCTGCGGGGCTCTGTCATCAGGTCGTTTATGGCGATCATGGCGCTCAGGTTCCTCTTCTGCTCATCTGCACCCTGCTGGCTATCCAATCCATTCTCTGTAAGAATGCCAAGCGCAAGAATTGGAAATGTGCTGCTCTTTGACCTGATATATCTGGCCAGAGGGTCCATGAGCCCAGTGCCTGTGCCGCCGCCAAGAGACGCTGCCAGTACCATACCATCGCATAGCCCGTGCCGGCCGTTCCTGGCCTCATAGAGAGACGTATAGGGATATATGCTCTCCCAGAGGTACCTCAATATTGGGTTGCCTGATCCGAGCTCTCTTTGAGCCGTCAGGACGACCTCCTCATCAGCCTGGAAGATCTCAAAGACTGCCTTGAGGAACTCTGCCTGTCTGAAGAAGCCCTGCTTCTTGAGATCATATCCATACTTCTCCTGCACAAGCCTTGAGGTTCTGGAGGTCGATGGGATTATGCTGTGCAGTATGAGGTAATGGGGATAGCCAGACGATTGAGGATGAAAACGCTTCTGGCGTCCTGCCTCTGTGGCATCTGCATCTATCCATATCCCACTGACGCTGGACAGGGGGCTGCCAATGGACCAGCCCTTTATTAGAACATCTCTGTCCTTCAGGAAGCGGCCAACCAGACTGCCACCGCATCCACCCATCCCCACTGCACAAAGCCTCATTATTTGCCTCACCACAGATAGATGAATCAGCCATACATTCGGAAGCTGTAGCTCTCCACAGGCCGCAGGATATCATAAATACGGCCTGTCGATGGTTTCTAAACTGTATATAGAAGTATGATATGTCTTGAGGCTCATATTAATTAAGCCTGCCAGAAACAGGATTAAGAGGACATGCTAAGTATCAAGGTTAAGAAATAGAATGAATAAGATAGAAGGAGGTGGCAGATCTCCTGCTCTGGCTGGACAGTCCGGGTTACTGATCCCGCCTCAACCTCAGGTCTTGATGCCCCGCTCTTGCAGCAATTTCTCGGCTTCCTCTCTGATGATGATCCGGATCCTATCATCAACATCTGTTTGCAGAGGAGGCGCCGCAGCATGAAGGCGCTGGCCGTCAGACTGGAATATCTTCAGCTCCTCCAGGAATAGCGGCTTTTGGCCAGCCTCGATCCTGGCTATGGCCCCATGAAGCTTATCCTTCAAGCCACCCTGGCCATAGAAGTACTTCTCTATGGCATCGTTGGTGACCTTCGGCCTTCCGGGCTGTATTATCTCGTTTCTGAAATCATTGATATAGCCGATGGCGCTCTCTGCCACGCCGTAGATACGATTTTCCAGTGTTCCCTTGATGTTATAGGCTCCTGCAGATCCGTAGGGATTTCGAAGCAGTATCAGCACCTCGTCTCCCTGGCCATCTGCAAGCTTGCGCCAGACAGAGATCTTGTCGCCTGGAAGGCCCGTCTCAGACTCCACAGCCTGGCGAATTTTGCCAGAGTCCACGAAGCCACGTGCAAAGACGAAGGCACGGTCTGCAAGGCCTGGATCGCATCCAAAGAGCTTTCCATCCTTCAATGCATTCTTTACGAGGCCGTGCTCAGAGCCCCTGTGCCTGCCATAGCAGGGAACGAGTATGGGCGGATAGTCGAGCATCTCCAGGAACTGCTCCCTTACTGCAAGGCTTGGAGGGATTTCTCCCGGGTAATGCCTTGCTGCGAGAAAGGGCTTTATCGACTGATAGATGAAGCTATCCATGGTGGGGTAATCTCCTCCAAACCTCTCAAGGAGTATCTGGTTGTCCACTAGGATCAGGCCGTCAACGCCCTGGCCCTTCTTTTTGGTCAGGAGGTCATATATGGATATGATAGCTCCCAGGTTCCTCTTTGCTTCCTTGGCACCCTGCTGCTTATCGGTCCCCTCTTCAGTCAGAACTCCAAGAACGAAGACCGGGAAGGCGCTCCTCTCGGCACGTATGTACTTGGTAACTGGATTGATGAACCCGGTTCCAGTGCCGCCGCCGTGGGAGACTATGAAGAGTATGCCGTCGCATAGCTCAGACCCGTTGGAGCTCTCCTTGGCCTCAGCCACGGTGGTGAAAGGCCTGATGTTGCTCCAAGTGGACCGCAGTATCGGATTATCGAACTTATACTCCTTCAGGGCGGCCTCCTGGACCTCCTTATCAGCCTCGAAGATATCGAAGATTGCCTTGAGAAACTCAGCCTGACGGAAGAAGCCCTGCTTCTTGAGATCGTACCCATACTTCTCCTGCATCAGCCTGGATGTCCTGGACTCAGAGCTCAGAGCATTGTGGGGTATGTAGTAGCATGGATAGTATCCTCTCTTAAAAGAGCCAAGGGGTCGAAAGAAGCTCTGGTTGTCAGTCTCCTGAACATCGGCCTCCAGCCACATGCCCTTGATGCCTCCAAATGAGATGTGATCCCCCAAAGAGGCACCCATCATGGCCACGTCCTGATTTCCCAGAAACCTCTCGGCTACCTTTCCGCCGCAGCCGCCTATGCCTACTATAAAAAGCCTCATCTGATCACCTTATAAGTGCCCAGGTAAACTGGAGACAGAAGCATCAAGAGAGATGCAAATATTGATATGAAGGCAACAGCCGTGGCCAGGATGGATGTCCCTCCTGGGTAAAGGGTTCCCAGGTAGGCAGAGCAGACCAAAGACAGGCCAAGCAGCAGGAATGTTGCCATTATGCCCCTCTTGATCTTTCCAGAGATCTCATAATAGCTGTAGAACCTGGCAAAGACTACTGCCACAATGACTCCCACGACCATCGCAAGCAGGCCGAATATGAAAAAGCCAATCGGGCTTGAGGCTAGGGCTGCTACCTTGAAGTAGTTGTAATCCTGGAATATGGCAGGCGTCAGGAAGTAGAAGTAGGCCAGGGCTACAAAGAAGAGAGACCAGGCGCTTACGGCGATGGCAGTGAAGTTTGAGCCCTGGGATATAGAGAGCTCTTCAAGCATCTTATCCTTGGATGTCTGGCCCCCTGATAGAGATGAGACGCGCCTGTATACGCGCGCCAGGTTGAAGTGGTGGAGCAGCACTGATATCACCAGCAGTCCCACCATGAGCACAAGGCCATAGATCATGATCTGGCCGGCCGAAGCAGATATATCCGGAGCCATTATCGGCCTCCATTTCTAAACATCTTCCATTCCACAACTATGCCTGCGAAGAGAGACACGAGCAAAACGAGCAGCAGGTTGCCAAGCATTATTGGATCGTATATCGGGAACCTGATTATCTTGGGGTTTATTGGCATCTTCCCCTGAAGTGGATCTGACTCAGTCTTGCCGTCCTGGTCAGGTGCTGAGTACTTGAAGTAATAACGGAAGATCTGGCCGCTGTCAGCAACGTCGAATGGCTGCACATCTGAGAATGATATGTCAATGAAATCATTGGATGGGATGTGGACCGTCCTTGAGGCTATCAGCTTATCTGGATGAGCCGGAGTGGCGGTATAGAGCGACACTGTCAGGTCTTCTCCCTCTGGATTTTGGGACTTTGCCTTGATACCGAAGCGATAGCTTTGCCACCAATAATAGTTGCTGTCCTCAGATTCTCCCCAGGGGTCCTTGACCTTGATCTTAGGGTTCTGCCTGAGATGAGGGCCATCTTTGACCTCAGTCCAGGTAGCATTGCTTATGCCGTCATCGCATGAGAACCTGTAGGTAAAGTTCTTGCCGGCATCGCTCTCATTGAAGATTGCGGCGTCCTTTGTGGAGAATGTTACAGCCGTTCCAGCGGCGTCTCCAGGAAATGGCTTGGAGATGTTGATGGTCCGGTTGTCTTTGATGACCTGGAGGGTAATATTTACTGTATCCTGGGCCTTGTCAACCATTGTGGCAGTGTACTCTACATAGTCATCCCACTTGGGAGAGTATGGATTTACGCCCATGGTGGTGTTGTTTATCGCGGGCGGGATATTGTAAACCTTCAATGGTAGCACTGAGTAGTAGTTGCCGTCGTGGTAGTTCCCGTAGTCGCTTGAATTCCAGGTATTCTGGCCGTCAGTGGCTTTGATCCTCAGGCGGACGTCTCCAGAACTCGTTAGGATGCGGAATGTATTCAGCTCTGGGAACCTCCTCTCTGTGACGTTGTTTGTGTCGCTGTAATCGTTAACCTGGATGATCTGCGTCCCGGCCTTGACAGGCTTGAATGCCTTCTCTCCAGGCTCCTGGATCTCAAGGGTGAGGTAGATGGCCCTGCGGATCTCTATGGAGTTGTCGTTCCTGACCACTGCACCAATCCATACCTCATCGCTTCTAGATACTGTCATGTTCTTGGAGGGATAGTCCACAAGCACCAGGGGCAGGACATACTTGCTCGTGGTGAAGGCCTCTTTGAAGAGGAGCTTCTTCACGTAATCGAACTTATCAGGGCTTTGAGTCTTCCAGCTCTCAAGCCTGGCAATGAACGTCTCTATGGACTCCTGGGCATGGCCGCCGCCACCTCCACCGCCTCCGCTGCTGCTGCCGCCACTGCTTCCGGCTCCAAGTACGCCTCCGGCCTGGACTGCCACTGGCAAAATATAGAGAACCAGGAGAAGGGCCGTGATCAGTCTCCTCATGGCTGTCACCTCAGGACCTCGAACTCATAGGCATAATATCTCGGATACCTGTACCACATAAGGGGCTTCCACTCCCTGGCGCTGGACACATAGGGCTTAGCATCTGAGTGCTGCCATTTAATGTTATCATTGGTATAGTCCAGGGCAACAGATGTCCTATTTAGCACTGATCTAACCTCTACTCCATAGGTTATCTGTGTCCCGGCCTCGACAGCGCTCTCATTTCTGAGGTTGGTATCTATGTATGGGCCCGGGAACTCGCCCACCACCCTGTCCTTATAGGTAAACCTGTACTTGGACTCACCAAGGAAGGGCTCACTGAAGTGGAGCTTGGCAAAGTTCACTGTGATGTTGAGGCGGGGCCTGGATGAGTCGCAGGTCGCGCTACCGGCATCCATCCAGTTCTGGGCCGCGGGATCGTAGACCTCCAGGGCGATCTCCATGGGATCCTTGATCTCTGAGGGGTCCATAATGGCGCTGTATGTGTAGGTATATACTCTGGAGATCGACCCCTCCAGAGGGGCTGTGAAGTATAGAGTGCCATTGCGGGGAAGGACTCCGGCAGTTATATTCATCACACCAATTTTTGGACCCGTGAAGTCGTTCGAGCTGGAGCCGCCTGAGATGAACCTGAATCTTGCCAGGCCGTTATGATCGCCGTCTATCCTGCGGTTCGTCCAGCAGAGAGTCTTATTGTATCCATCGAAAGTGTTTGTGCCCTGCGAGATCCATGTTGACGACCCTGGGTCCGAGGTTTGAAGTTCCACATCGCATGCAGGCTGGGCCGTATTGATATCGACGCAGTAGGTGTAGGGTGTGAAAGTGCTGCCTGAATCAGGAGTCACCCTTACATTTTCAAAGCTCACCAGGAGGATCTTTGGGCCTGGGAACGGCTTCTTTGGCCGGTCATCAGTTGAGCTGAATGGCGTATCTGAGCCCGGATAGTAGAAGCAAAACGAGTAGGTGGTCTGGCCTACAGGTATGTTTCCTGCAGTAATGTTCTCCAGGCTCACGTCCTGCCACTCCAGGCGCTCCCACCCGGATATGTTCTCATATCTCTTCTTTCCTGCCAGGTACTTGTTGCCGTTCTTGTCAGCAACTATCAGCCCAACGTCTATCCTCTTTGAGGCGTTGAGTTCTAAGCCATAAACAAAGGGGGTGCTTGGAAGACCGCTTGTCTGGCTGACGCTGTTGTTCCTGTACTGGGTGACCACAGGCCAGAAAGGACCCTCATAGACCTTGGACTGGACACGGCCCGTGAACCGGTAGTAGGCTATATTGAAATCCGGGAAGTCTAAAGCCACCCCGCCCCACCTGAGTGTCTGGGGGCTTCCTGGAGCGCTGTATTCCTGAACACCCACATCTCTCCATGGCCCGTCAGGAGATATCCCTACCTGGAGAGTTATATTATCGCTGTAGCTGCCAAGCACAGCCAGCTCATAGCTATACAGGTCTTTATTAGATCCCTGGCTTGGAGTGACGCTGGCCTTCTTGAAGTCGAAGAACGCCTTGAAAAGCTTGGGGCCCATCAAGGGATTTTGGTGCTCCTCCTCAGATCCCACTGAGGCTCGGACCTGGGCATCGTACCAGGCCTTGTCCCAGGTGCTGGTGTCGTTCTTATCTGAGGCCCATTTTCCGAAATCTCCTTTTTTCATTAAAGGAGAAAGGAAGCTCACATTGAATGTGAGCGACTTGGATTCATGGGGGTCCACGAAGAAGTTCTTCCTGACGTACTTATCAGATACCGACATATCATTGATATCCGGGCCTAATGAGAGCTCTACCGTATAGCTCCTGGTGGAGCTCATATCATTGGTAACAGTGATCTGGTAAATTATAGAACCACGGACATCAAAAGGCTCTCTGTAAGAGCCCGCCTGCTCAATAGATACTACAGGCACTACAGCTAATGCAGGCGCCATGAATAACAGCAGCACTAGGCAGATAAGCAATGTATGTCTAAGGGAGATCACTACTACCACCCTACTTAAGGCTAGCTTTTAGGAAGAGGGTTATCTTAAATAAGTTTTTTGCCTTGTTGTATGGGATTTTAAAAAAAATAATTGATAAAACTAAACTGGCTCAGATATAACCATAGAACAACTGGTCAGGCCAGAGAGCTTTCGCAATCTAGGAGGAAATGATGCTGAAGATATCCTGGAAATGAGATGATGATTACAGGCCTGGCAGCAACATAGCCTCGTTTAAGGCAGGGCCGGAATATCTAGACCTGTGTCCTATAATTTTCAGCCCATCCAGCAATTGATCCAGATATGCGCGATAGGCCATGAATGATTTAGCTGGCATTAACAAAAAAGAGAGGCTCGGGCATATCAGATCAGAGGCCGAGCACCTTGCTTGCTGCTTCTATACCCTCGCCGGTCCTGGCAATCAAGCCCTCTCTTGCCATTACCAGTTCCAGGGTCTGGATGGTTCTCAAGGTATCGCCCTGAGAGCATACGCCCATGCTGCCTATCCTGAATATCTTGCCTTTGAGCTGATTCTGGCCGCCGGAGACCACCACTCCCTGCTTCTTCATGCCGCCGCGCAGCTTCTCATCTGTGATTCCTTTGGGCATTTTCATGGCCGTGACAGTGTTTGAGTAATAAGAGCGTTCATCGACCTCTGGGAAGAGCTCCAGGCCTAGAGCCCCTGCTGCAGCCCTAACAGCCTCGGCCAGCCTGGCAGTCCTGGCCCGCCTGGCATCGAAGCCCTCCTCAGAGGCCATGTGCAGCGCTTCCTGCAAGGCGAAGAAGAGCGGCACCGCCGGAGTGAATGGCGTCTCTGGAGATGACTTTCTGGCGCTCTTGAGATGAGCACGCAGGTCTGCATAATAGCTGCTGGCCTTGTCCTTGAGATTGCCTATGGCATTATCCGACATGGCTACGAGGGCCAGCCCGGGGGGCACGGCCAGGCACTTCTGGGAGCCGGTGATGGCTATATCCACGCCCCAGTCATCAGTGAGGAACTCATTTCCGCCTATGGAGGAGATGCCATCCACTATGAATATGGCTCCATATTTATGTGCCAGCTCTCCGACCTCCTTGGCAGGGTTGACAAGGCCTACGGACGTTTCGTTGTGGACCATGGCCACGGCTTTGGCTCCGCCCTGAAGGGCGGCCTCAATCTTCTCCAGATCAAAGGGCTTGCCCCACTCGAACTTCACTGGAACGACCTGGCCGTATCTATCACCTATCTCAGTGAACCGCTCACCGAACTTGCCGTTGCTTATTGTGACGATCTTCTCGCCGGGCTTGACTATGCTCCCAACAGCCGCGTCCATGCCGCAGGTGCCGCTGCCGGTCATAGCCACTATCTCGTTATTGGTCTTGAAGAACTCCTTGAGCAGATTGCGGCAGTCGCTGTATATGGCACTGAAATCGCCGCTCCTGTGGCTTATCATGGGCCTGGACATGGCTCGCAAAACTCTTGGCGCAACCTTTACCGGCCCAGGAATCATCAGCAGTATGTCTTCTGTATCCAACCAGATCCCTCATC
>DATMZB010000442.1:0-3355 GCA_035560655.1 Methanotrichaceae archaeon
AGTCAGGGCTGAAGCATTGATCATGGTTGAGACTGTGAAAGACACATCTCTGGGGCCTGTGAAGCTGCCCAGGTCCCAGGCCAGAACGGTCTTCCCTTCGGATACGGTAACTTCAGGATCGCCTCCGCAGCCGGTACATGCCCCTGACACATAATCCAGCTCTGGCGGAAGGACATCTCTCAGGCTGACATTATCATACCTAACATTGCCCTCGAATCTGACATCGATTGGAAAATCGATCTTCTGTTCTGGTATGCCTGTCTGATCAGGCCCCTTGCTGGCAGTGACCAATGTTGCTACAGTGCTATCCCTGGGAGGCTGGCTGTAAGTGCACTCGTTAGAGATGCAGCTTCCTTTAGCCTCTATGCTGTTGGTAGTATCTCCCTGTGGGTTGGTCAGACTGGCTGTGATGTGCCTTTGCCAGACGGCCTCTGGATCGATGGTCTGGTTGGGCCATTTAATGGTAGTCCACCCGGTATGGGAGTCCCGGACAGAGGTTCCATCTGAGGCATCGATATTCGTGAAGCCATTTCCAAGGAGGTCTGTGATCTCCACGTTTGAAGCCGTTCCTGTACCGGTATTGTTCACAGTGATATTCCAGCCAACCCTGCCCTGTCTGTCAGCTTGCTGGACCTTGGGCGTCTTTGATACAGATAGAGCTGGAAGCTGTATATCTACGATCCAGGTGTTGGATCTGATGACGGCATTGCCGCAGGCGTCCATGTATTGGAGGGTTAGACTATTGGCCGGGTTGGGGGCGATGTCGCTGCAGCAGCTCTTGCAGTCCTTCAGATCTATGGCGATAGTCAAAGTCTCAGACTTGCCGATCTTATCGATAGTGAAGTTCAGGGTCCTGGATGCGCCATTATAGGCAGGAGTGCCGAGGATGGCGTAGCCTGGCGGAGATACTATTCTGGCGCTTCCATCCACATACTCCAGCCCTTCCGGGACCACATCTATTATTTCCAGTGCCTTGACCTCAAAGTCTTCAGATGGATTGGATATGGTCGCAATGTAGGTCCCGCCACAGGTGCTCATGGCATCTGTAACCTGAGATGCAATCAATGAAGGGCGCGTCATCAGCGTCGCCTCGCTGGTCAGGGGCATGAATGCATCAGGGCAGCATCCCCAGTAGACCCTGGCTGTGTTCCTTGTATCATCCTGGCACCCTGTCGAGGCATCAACCGTGGCTGTCAGGCTGATGCATACTTTTCCACCGGGTGCAACATCGGGCAGGTCCCAGACCATAGGATCTTGACCTGTACCAGTGCCTGTGAAAGTTCTATTTGAGATAGGGCTTTTGACATTGGATGGTAGCCAGTCCTTCACCTGGACGTGCTTTGCAGCACAATCGCCTGTATTTTCGACCACTATGAACCAGGTCGCGGCCTCTCCAGGCCCTGCTGCAGCTATCGAGGGCTCCTGGCCTATGGCCAGGACTGGATTGTACACCTCAACAGTCACCAGTTCATCTTCAGTCGTGGCTTGAGAGCCATTAGGCTGTCTGTATGCAGCCTGAGCTTTGGCTGTGCCGCCGGCTCCAAGGCTGCAGGCGTTAGCCACCTTCACCTTGAAGTCTATGGTTACCACAGTATTGGGGGCCCAGCTATCCTTATCATCAAAGCTCCATTTGAGAGAGCCGCCTGAGAACTCTGTTGAAGTGGCATTGATGCCCTCTGGGGTTGAAGCCACTGTGTACCAGCCCTGTGGATGGTCGGGGTCCCGGTATATCTCCATGCCCTCAGGCAGAGACTCCGAGACGGATTCATTGTAGGTGCAGGCTGAGCCTGTATTCCTGACCCGGATCTGGAATTCGGCAGGGTCTCCGCACGGGTCCACCTTGCCCGACTGGTGGTTTACTATCGCCAGGTTCCCAGAACCGAACTCCCCCTCAGACAGGTTTTGAGCCGTACCACACTGGTCAGGTCCACATCCCCAGCTGGCTGATGCATCATTGGACAGATCGCCGCTTGAAGAGACATTCTCATGAATGGATATGGTCTGGCTGCCTCCGGGTGGCATATCGCCCAGGTTCCAGGTCACTATCGTGTTATTGTTTATGCTGTCCGGCGCGGGCGAGGTCCCATCGGGCACAAAGGTAAGTCCGGCACCCATGGCGTCCTTCAGCACTGTGTTGTAGGCAGGTCCGTCGCCTGTGTTCTGAACCTTGATTATCCAGTCCACCGCAGATCCGCTCGCATTGCCAGGCTCTCCGGTCACCTTCAGGTCAGCCCTGTGGAGAGGCACTGCTGATTGTGTAATACAGGTCGCTGACCCCTCATTACTGGTCAGGTCTGCCTTCAGCATCTGGCCGCTTTGTGCTTTGCAGCTGGCGCCAATGGCAAATCTGAGCCTGATGACCTCTCCGGGATTTAGGCTTCCGCCGCCGTTGGTGGCGCCCATTGTGATGTTCCTCCAGTCAAAGCTCCCAGAGCCATCCGGCATGCAGGCGTAGCTGAGGCCGACTTGGCTTGCAGAATCAGGGTAGCTCACCTGGTCCGCCTGAACGTTGGATGCATCATATAGTGTGAGAGCCGCTCCCTGGACCGACAGGCTGGCTGGCGTCAGAACCAGGAACGACTCAGGTGCTATTACCGTTCCTGACGGCGCCTCATATACAGTTCGGGAAGCGTCCTGGATATGCCATCCGCTTACATCGGCAGGATCAGGTTCTGCGTTGTAGAGCTCTATCTTCTGATCAGCACCATGATATCCAGCAGGGTTGGGGAGTATCTCGTTTAAGGCTACGGTCTTCTTGGTGTGCACAGCCTGGCTTATGTTCCATACAAGAGAGGTGACCCCTGTATCAGGGTCCGTTGTAATTGTGGGGCTCTGAGAAGAAGTCCATCCAGGGAACTGTATCGTGGTGAATCCCGCATAATAAAAACCCTCAGGCAGAGTTATGGCGGCTTGGATGCCGCTGGCAGGAGCTCCTCCTGCGGGATTGGAGATCGTTGCCGTATAATAGGTGAGGGGGCTTGGGTCGCAGACATTTAGAAAGGCTTCACCGTTTGAAGAAGCGGGTCCTGAGAGAGATACCTGCAAAGTGCCCAATGCGCCGGAGATTGAGATGATGATAAGCGGCGCTAAAAGCAGTATCCTCAGCATCAGGCTCGATAGCCTGAGCTTCTGCCAATCTCTGAGTCTCGTGCTGGTATCGGTGTGAAATGGGACTGAGCTGAATCCCACCCACCTCTGGTATCTGGTTCTCATTATTCCTTCTCCCGGAGATATCTGCCTGGTACTGGCCTGGAGCACTAACCAAGGTCTGGACTGATCCTGGTCTTAGGTCAGGCTTAAGGATGGTATGTAAATCACTATATTTAAATTTTTACCATATTAGCTAAAATAAACT
>DATMZB010000443.1:0-3804 GCA_035560655.1 Methanotrichaceae archaeon
TAACAGTATGCTCAAGAATCCAGCATATAGATTGCGTTTTCAGTGACGAAACCCCATCACAACAGCCGTGATTATAAGGAACTGACCGCTCTGTGCCCATAGGAGATCGCTCAAATTTGGATCACCCACATCCAGAATCCACGGCTCTCGCAAAGTATAATGCAAGAGGCATCGATGATGAAGTGCAATGACCCAAGAGCAATCCGTCTTGAGAGAGTCAGGCGTACATGGCATGAGGTGGGAGACGCTCCACGATAACTATTTCTCAGATTCTGAGATAGCCCTGCCTTTCATAAATGCCATAGAGAATGTCATAAGCTCCTCGGCCCCATCCGTGATCGCAGACCTGGGCGGCGGAACAGGATTCATACTAAGAGAGCTGCTCAAGCATCGTGACCTGACAGGCGTTCGGCTGGTGAATGTGGATCTATCTCCAAGGCAGCTTTCGGCGTGCTCTGAGGATCGCATTGCCACCATCCAGGCATCAGCATCTCAGATCACCCGCCATCAGCTCATGGGTGAAGACGGAGCTATGCTGCTCATTGCAAGGTCTATCCTGCATTACTTCGGTTCATCAGGCTTGAGGCCCGCACTGAGGCATATTCGCGGCCAGCTTCTGGAAGGAGAGTTCTTCATCCACCAGTCAGCCTGCTTTCAGGACAGAGTGGATGCAGAGTGCATGAACCTGATCTACGAGAGGATGGGCACTGATAAATGGTATGGCACCACAGGCGATATGGAGACTGCACTTAAGGACGAGGGCTTTGAGCTGTGCACTGTGGCACCTGCTCCCAAGATCCATCTCAGCTCAGGGGATCTGTCAGAGAGGTACGGCCTGAGTGCCAGCCGGGTTTCTTCAATTCGATCTGAGGCTGAAAGGCGATACGGCCCAAGACGGGAGGTTTTTGTATCTAATGGAGAGGGCTTCGATGCATGGCTGCACCTGTACATATTCACCTGCAGGGCTGTATGATACAGCAGTATGATGCATCGGCCGCATCCTTTGAACTCAAAGGCCATATCCTTGACTGAAAAATATGCCATAAGAATCATTATATATCAAAGGCTATCACGAACTCAGCCCCGCCGTTACTATGAACATCTATTGTGCCTTTGAGCTGCGTCACCAAGGTTTGAACCAGCTTAAGTCCCAGCGATTTAGTGCCGGGGTCGTCATACTTCTCAGAGAGCCCGACTCCGTTATCGCTCAATACAAGCTTGAGATTTCCTGTATCTTGGTGAAGACTGATGCGTATCTCTCCCATTCGGCCGTCAGGGAAGGCGTGCTTTATACAGTTTGTTACAAGCTCATTGATTATCAGGCCGAAGGGTATGGCCTTATCTATGCCAATGGTGGCATCTCCCAGGTCAAGCTTGATCCTCACCCTCTTCTCTATTCCATATGACATAGAGAGATAGCTTGTCAGGTTTTTGGTATAATCAGCCAGGTCTATTCTTGCCAGCTCCTTGGACCCGTACAGCTTTTCGTGTACCAGAGCCATAGACCTGATGCGGTTGCGGCAATCCCTGAATGCCTCCCTGGTCTCTTCATCCTTAGTCTGTCTGCCCTGGAGGTTGAGCAGGCTGGATATGACCTGGAGGTTGTTCTTCACCCTGTGGTGAACCTCCTTGATGAGCACCTCCTTCTCCTGAAGAGAGGCTATCAGCTTGTCCTCAGCAAGCTTTCTATCTGTGATATCAATGGTTATGCCCACCAGGAACTTGTTTCCGGCGTTGTCCGTGTATAGGGTTTTCCTGACCAGGACTGTGAGAGTCACCCCTGGGGCATAGGTATTTGTCTCTATGTTTGTGTTCTCAATTCCCGTCCTGAAAACCTCTTCATCCATCTCCCAGGATATATCGGCCATCTCCTTTCTGGGGAAGAGCTCGTAGGCAGTCCTGCCCAGCATCTCCTCGCGGGTGAGGCCAAATAGCTTGCAGGCTGCATCATTGACAAGGATCATGCGGTGCTGTCTGTCCTTGACATGGAGGGGATCGCCAATGGAGTTGATTATCTTGTCAAGAAACTCCCTGGACTCCTTCTCTTTCTTCTCTGCAAGCTTTCTCTCGGCGATCTCTCTTTGCAGGGCCTCGTTGGCCTTCTGCTGCTCGGCGGTCCTATCCAAAACCCTCTTCTCCAGGTCATCCCTGGCCTTTCTGAGAGCATCCTCCATCCTTTTGCGCTGAGTGATGTCCCTTACTATCCCCGCAAGGAACTCGTTTCCGGCTTTATCCCTGAACAGCGTCTTCTTGACGATGTTTGTGTGGGAGCTGCCCCGGGCATCAATCATCACCTCTTCATCAACGACCTCGATTCCGGTCTTAAAGATCGTTTCATCTCTCTCCCAGATGATCTCGGCCAGCTCTCTTGGAAACAGTTCGAGGCAGGTTTTGCCTATCATCTCCTCTCGCTTAAGACCAAGAGCAATGCATGCCACATCATTGACCAGGACATAGCGCTGCTGCCTATCCTTGACGAAAATTGGGTCGCCAAATGAGTTGATAATCTTGTCCAGATAGTCCTTGGATTCTCTTAGGGCCTCATCCATCATCTTCCGGTCTGTGATATCCCTCAATATTGATATGGCCAAAGGCCTTCCATGGAGATCCACAATGGTCGTGTGTATCTCGACTGGGACCTTCCTCCCGTCCTTGGTCACCATCACCTTCTCAAAGAGGATGCGCCCGTCTGACAGAGCACTTTTGCTCTCGTTTTGTATCTCCTTTTTGCCCGCCTCATCCTGGAGGTCCATTGGTGTGAGATTGCATATCTCCTCATAGGAGTAGCCCGACATCCTGCACATCGCATCATTGGCCTGGATGATCTTATCAGGGATGCCTGCGGGCGTCAGGCCGTGGAGAATTATTCCATCATTATCTATCTCCAGGAGAAGCTTGTGAACTGCCTCGCTTTCTCTCAGGGCCTCCTCCATCTTCTTCTGATCTGTGATGTCGCGGTTGCTGGCCCATCGTCCTAAATAGATGCCCTCAGAGTCGTATGCCATCTGGCAATGATGAGAGATCCAGCGCTCCTCGCCTTTCCGGGTTATGATGCGAAAATCGAATGAATGTGATTTTCCTGACAGCTCATGAATATGCCTGGAAAATGCCTCACGGTCCTCAGGGTGAACTATATCTTCCATGAGCCGGGGATTTTTTATAAACTCGTCAGGATGAAATCCTGTGGCATGCTCGCATGCCGGCGAGATATAAACATAGCTCCCATCTGGGCCGATCCAGTACACCCAGTCACAGCCCTGGTCGACCATTGTGCGAAACAGGTCTCTGCTGCTCGACAACGCCCCCAATGCATTCCCGGGATCTGGAGCATCATGGAACATGTAGATAGATAATGGATGGCCACATATATATCATAGTAGGCGCTCGCATCCGATTGAAGATGACGAAGCGATCAAGTTCAAATGGGCTTAGAGCGAGAGGCCGTATACTGGGCCATTCCATTCGAATATGGCCCATATCACTAACGGGTCGATCTCTCGCGAAACCATGCGCAGGCAGTGATGAATCTGCCCTTGATATGAAATAGCATATTATAGTACTTTACCAAAGGGATTACATTTAACATCTTCAATCGATACCAGGAACATTCATCCATCGCCTGAATCGCCCAATCATCCGCCAGGTGAGATATAATCACCTCCTATATATTGTGCTCTGCGCCTTTGTGGGCAGCTGCCTCAAAAGCGCAGGCATAGAGCTAATATGAAATGATGACTCAACTCATGTTTGGTCCATCTTGCCAAGCCTAAATCATTTGGTAAAGCACTATAAAAGATCAATAGT
>DATMZB010000444.1:0-9328 GCA_035560655.1 Methanotrichaceae archaeon
CAATAGCGATGTCAGTCTCTTGGACTGGCCTGCAGGACGGACAGCATGGATTCTCGGCGCAGTAAAGCTAAATGGACCTCACCTTCAACATCTTGACCAATACAAACAGTCCCATGGCCGCAAGGAGATCCCAGAGCACTATCACATAAGCAAAGATCCAAATAGTCCCTGCATTACCCATGCTCAATATCAGGCACAGCGTCCAGATCGCCAGTCCAAAGAGCCACAGCCTTCCCAGGATATTGAAGATCCTCATCATTACAGAACGCCGCTCCTGCAGGAATCGAGCTATTAGTATATATCACGCAGTTATGACTGATAAAAATTCTGGCAATAACGTTATGGGCCTGCACCCATGCGCTTTTTGGATCACTTCTTTCTCAGCCTCTCAACTCCCGGAATTTTCTTATATTATACAGGATATATAGTTCATATTGCAGATCTCCGGCAACTGAAGATGGTTTTAGCTCTGTGGCCAGCACACCTATGGACTAGGCACTGCTGGATGGAAGACCAGCCATCAGACATCTCATTTAGGCGTGCCATAAAAGCCACGCGTGGAACACCTTTGACCATCTGGATAGCCGCAATTGAGATCTGTGGAGGAATGGCGTATGGATATACTGGACATTATAAAGAGCGATCATGACAAGGTTCTGGGCATATTCGATGATATGGAGAAGATGGAGAGCAAGACCGCCTCTGCCAGGGATCGTCCCTTCCAGACATTGATTTCTGAGCTGACAAAGCATATGGACGCCGAGGAGAAGGTCTTCTACCCGGCTCTGGAGAGCAAGCACAGGGATGACGTGCTGGAGGCCATAGAGGAGCACAATGTCGCAAGGACTGTCTCAGACCAGATGGACAATGCAGAAAAAGATACTGACACCTGGATGGCCAAGCTCAAGGTCTTAAAAGAGCTGATTGAGCATCACATAGAGGAGGAAGAGGGCAAGATCTTTGATGAAGCCCGCAAGGACCTGAGCAAGGACAGGCTGAGCGATCTAGGAAGGGAGTTTGAGGACGCCAAAGCTGGCACTATGAAGGCTTCCAGGTCTTCAGCAAGGGCAGGCAAAGCGATCTAAATAGATAGGCATAAATTTGGCTGCGGTCCCGAAGCTCAGTCTGAAGCGCCATAGCATGGCCTGCTGGCAGCCCGAGCTCAAAAAGGCCGGGTCTCCGGCGAAAAGGATATTATGGGTTGGAATTAAAGCCGGGCCGGGATGTGGAGAGGCCACAAATGCTAAATGTCACCTTCTTAGGAACCGCGGGATCGCTGCCTACGCCTGAAAGAAACCCCTCAGCAGTGCTGATAAACAGAGAGGGAAAGCTCATCCTCTTCGACTGCGGTGAGGGAACCCAGCGCCAGATGATGCGTGCCAGAACCGGGATGATGCACCTGGACTACATCTTTTTGAGCCATCTCCATGCAGACCACATACTGGGCATCCCGGGCCTTCTTGAGACCATGGCATTTCAGGGCCGCAAAGAGCCGCTGACCATCGCCGGGCCGCAGCGCACCATAGACCTGGTGGAGCACTTTGACAGCCTGGGCTATTTCTCAAGGAACTTCGAGGTCAGGGCCACAGAGCTTGATCCAGGCGACATAATAAGGATGGACGGTCACGAGGTGGAGGCGGTCAGGACAGACCACAGCGTGCCCAGCCTCGGATTCTGCCTTCGTGAAGATGAGAGGACAGGCAGGTTCAACCGCGACGCCGCTGTGGCACTGGGCATACCGCCCGGGCCGCTATTCGGCAAGCTCCAGAAGGGCCAGAGCATAGAGGTTGATGGAAAGACTATCACTCCAGACCAGGTCCTCGGTCCTGCAAGGCCTGGCAGAAAGGTGGTCTACACAGGTGATACAAGGCCCTGCAAGCCAATTGAGGACGTAAGCAGGAATGCAGATCTCCTTATCCACGATGGCGCCCTGGCTGATGATATGATCGACTGGGCCATGGAGAGCAAGCATTGCACTGCAGGAGAGGCCGCCAAGTTGGCCAAGCGTGCCGGGGTGAAGAAGCTGATGCTGACTCATGTCAGCTCCAGGTACTCTGAGGACGTAGCTCCTCTGCTGGCCGATGCCAGGCAGCACTTCGAATGCTCCTATGTGGCCGAGGATCTGATGAAGGTCGAGATAAGGCTGAGAGATGAATAGGCAAGATCAGGGCATGGAGCCATTATCATTGCCCAGATCCTTCATTCTCCGATCCTTCTCTCTCTGTATGGCTGTTCTGAGGCCGTTTGAGAGCTCATCCTCCTTGCCAATCATGGAGATCTCCAGAGATTCCATGGCGCTGTCCAGCATGGCATGAACTCGGCCCATATCCATGTTCCTGCTCTCCACCTCTACGCCCTTCTGGAAGAGAGCATCTATCTCCTCCTGGGGAAGGCCAAGGGCTGTGGCGGCACTAATTGCACGGCCGTACATCTCCATATTTATGTAGTATCCCAGGCCGTCGCTGTACAGGCGCTCTGATTCCTCAGCCATGCCGGCATTCTTGGCGATCATTGCAGCCCAGAGATAGTCGCCTGTCGAGACCAGAATATCTATGGCCCTCTTTATCATTCCCTTGTCCCTGGCCAGAACTACGGCATACTCAGTCTCGCCGGCCTGTGCCAGCAGATCCACTCCTTCTACTGCCAGCTCACCTGGCAGGCTCCTCAAGTTCTCTATGACGTACTGTACCTTCTCATCGAAGGACATGCTATTGAAATCAATGCTCAAATACGATCACCTATCGAACAAAAGAGAGGGTCTCCCATCGATACTAGATAAGGATATGGATTAAAAAATGGATTGGAAGACTCTGATGATGTAGGGATATCTGTTTGGTTTATGGATCTCTATCCAGCCTGATGATTGGAAGAGACATTCTCTATTGCTGCTCTGACTGGTCAGGTTTCCTGTCCAGGCGGCCAGTGCCCTCCACGCTCCTCATTCCTCTGTCGCTGCCACCTCTCCATCTGGCATAGACCTCATAGTCCTCGCCCTTGCTCGTATCTCTCTCTCCAGAGCTCTCTGCAGCAAGCTGGCTCATATCACTCGGACTCATTGTTGGAGACGATCCTGCCTGGCTCCCCTGTGCCGTGGACTGGCTGCCTGAAGCTTCGGCCGTCCCGCCGGAGCCTGCAGCAGATCCTGTTCCTCTATCCTCGAAGATGCTGCCCTTTCCAGTGGTCTGGGTGGCTGCCTGGGCAGGCCACTTTATGGTCTCGCCCTCCATCTGCCTGGCACGGTATTCCCTAAGCGCCCTTATAGCATCCTCATCTGTCCCTTTGGGCAGGGACGCCATGGTGATCTCCAGGTTCGTGGCTGCAGCATCGATCATAGCCCTGGCCATCTCAACATCTACGCTCTGGCTCCCCTCATTCACTCCCTTCATGTAGAGGGCCTCAATCTCATCACTTGGAAGCTGAAGTGCAGTGGCTACAGCCACAGCATGGCCCCACATTCCCCTGTCGACATAGAACCCCAGGCCCTGGCTGTATAGACGGTGGGCCTCTTCTATCAGGCCTGCATTCTTGGCCATCAGTGCAGCCCAGAGATAGTCTCCAGCCTGGACCAGTATCTCCAGGGCCCTGTTGATCATTCCATTATCTCTGGCAAGTATTGCTGCATACTCAATCTCTCCTGCCTGAATAAGGGTGGTTATGGCCCTGTCAATCTGATCCTTGGGAATTATCTTCAGATTTGATACCAGATAATCTACCTTGTCCTCAAAGGGCAAGCTATTGAACCGTTCAGAATCGAATTTCTCTGCCAAGTACACTCCCCAATTAAATTAGAGATCTGATCTCATTTAAGTCTATCCTGGACGTGGAATCCAGTGTCAGGGGGGTGATGGAGATCTTGCCTTCCTGGTAGACCGCCCTCACATCAGTGCCCTCAGCCTCCTCCTGTATTAGATCACCATCTATCCAGTAGTAGGGACGTCCCCTTGGATCAGACCTCTCCTGGACAGAGGTCTTGAATATCTTTTTGGCAAGCCTTGTGACCACTATCTCAGTATCCTCATCAGCATGGGCGGGCACATTTATATTTAGAACATCAACGCCCAGGGGAAGGCCCTTTTCGAGCACCTTTTTGGCTACCCTGCCCACCACCCTGATGGCAATATCAAAGTTGTATTTGTCCTGATGATGGTGGTTGTCGAACTTATCTCCCTGGTCCACGACCTGGATAGAAGCTGCAATCGAAGGTATGCCGTAGCTGGCAGCCTCCAGTGCAGCGCCTATGGTACCGCTGGTGGTGACAGTATCTGTGCTGATGTTCTCGCCTACATTGATCCCAGAGATGGCCAGGTCAGGCAGCTTGCCCTTCATTATTGCAAAGATGCCTATTATCACTGAGTCTGTGGGCGTGCCGCTGACTGCATAGGCAGCATGCCCATCCATCCTGACCTGAGCATAGCGCAGGGGCTCGAATACCGAGATAGACCTCCCCACACCGCTCCTCTGCCCAGAAGGGGCAACGACTATAACTTCACCAAGATCCTCGACCGACAAAACGGCTGCTCTGATGCCGGGCGCATAGATGCCGTCGTCGTTGGTAGCCATTATCCGGTACATCTCAGGTTCAACTGTTGACCTGGAATATAAGAATCGCTATTGTCCTACGTCAGGCTCTATAGCCGAAGCCTTACGTGCCGGGCGTATCTCTGCCTGGGTCTGACATGGAAATTTGCTCTCGGCAAGAGGCATCAGGCTGGAATAGGTATCTGCTATGCCCTTTAGCGCCTTGAAGCCCTTCTCAGTTATCATGTAGTCCCCCCTCTCGTTCCTCTGCATGATCATGCGGCAGTCCAGAAGCTTTTGGAGATGAAATAGAAGGTTTCCACCTCTAAGGCCTGTGAGGGCCGATAATGCCGAGAAGGTTTTGGTCTCTGCAGATAGAGATTTGAGTATCTGGAGGCGCTGCTTATTGCTCAGAGGTTCAAGCATTTCCCTTACCACTGAGCTCTCTGGAAGTGAGGATATCTCTTCCTTGACATCGCCGCTTTCGCGATAGATCCTCAGTGAACGCATGAGATCTATCTGCTTATCCAGCAGCCTGGAGGCCTCAGAAAAGCAGTCGCTGCACTCGACTCTGGGGGCCTTGGACCTCATCTCCTGGAGCATCTGCCTCCTATTGGCCGCGGCATCCTCGGGCACAGGTCCGTCCTTTATCTGGCCTATGTTCTTTAAAAGCAGGTCGCTAAACAGGGCATTACAGGCCTCCCTCATGCGGCAGCCCCTGACCATCCGGCTCTCCAGCCCCTCTTCTATGTCTTCTGACACATACCTAACTATAGCATCAGAGTATCCGCTGCGGCAGTCATCTAAAAGAGACTCCATGTGCTGTCTGTTGGAGTGCTCCATGAACCTTTTGAGCTCACTATGCATATCGCAGAGCTTGGACTTGATCTCCTGAACATCGGCATGAAAATCGTCTTGGCCAGCCACAAGAGGGGATGGTCCTTGGCATTAAAAAAGGTTTATCTCTGGAGTGTGAAGAGGGCTCGGAGAGAAGGCCTCTGCTACTCAAACATCTGGGGCGAGCATTCGGATAATTAGCCAAAGCAAACCTATCGCTAGTCTAGGTAAAATTATATAATAGCTCCAGTTCACCATAGTTAGTTGGAGGGACACTTATGGTTGAGAGGAAGAGTTTCTTGCTGGCGGCTGATGCTCCAGCCTGGATGGCCAGTGATTTTTTGAAGCCCTATGAGGGAAAGATAGGCATCGGGGGCCTGCAGAAGGCGTGAGCTTCTTTTGGTGATCCAGATGATGGAAATTGTAATCGAGGTGCTGGACGAGGAGGGCCTGAAGTTCGCGGCAGCCATCAGATCTCTTGGCCTGGCATCAAATGAGGCGGCTATGATCGCCTACCTATTGGATGCTGAAGCTGCAACATCGAGAGAGATCGAGGTTGGGACTGGTTTGCGCCAGCCCGAGGTGAGCATAGGCATGAAAGCCCTCAGATCCAGAGATTGGATCAGGGAGCGAGAGATCAGGAGCGAGAGAAAGGGCAGGCCTATGAAAGTCTACGCTCTCAAGGCTACTGTGGGCGAGATAGTAAGGCAGCTGGAGAGAGAACAGTCGCGCGATGGTGCCAAGAATATTGCCTCCGCCCAGGAGCTGGCTGTGCCACATGCTTAAGCAGCTAGGCAACGTTTCTTTTCAGTGCTGACTGAAAATAGGGCGATATGAGCATGCTTTAAGGCATGCTCTATGGCATCTGCATACAGTGCCATTTCCCTGCAGCTCCTTCGAGCAAAATAAGTGAGCGCTCAGATGCTCTGTAATGCTATCTCTTATTGGCCCTGAGGCCGTCATGCAGGAATTTGATCTTCCTATCCTCCCACGCACAGACCCATGATATGCTGGGTCAGATTCCCCGGAGGAGGTGACTGTGGAGCGTAGGGAGGAAACACCCCGAATCAGGCCCTGTGTGTTCAATGATACCTTATGCGGCGAGTGCTGAGTTTGAGTCTCTGCTGCGGCGATGAAGGAGCCACCGAAAATTCCTGCAAAATGCGCCGTGAGTCAGAGGATTGTGAAAGCATAACATAAAGTAGTAGCAGGGGAGCCCAGGCCTTCAGGCCGTGGGAGTTTTCACCTTGGGAAACTTCACAGAGAGTTCTCCCAGCCCTGTCCGAAATCGATCAGCGGCCTGACCTCGTAGATCTCAAAGGTCACAGAAGCCTGTATCATCTTTGCCGCTTCCTCGCCGACGAATTTGGCGGTCTGGCTTCTGATCATATCGAGCATCTCTCCGGAAGTCGCATAATTCTTCATCCTCATATAAACCCTGACTCCTTTCCAGTCCATGACCGAGCTCCCGGTCTCCATCTTCATATCGCCCATCTTGGCTGCCCTTTCGGACTCCAACTGGTTTACAGGCTCCATTATCAGGTACACTGCATAGGGGTTCTCAATGAGATTTGAGAGGGTACGGTTCCTGGCAGTTGCCATTACAACGGTCTTCTCATCTATCATATGAGGCGAGCCAAAGACTGCTGAATCCGCCCGTCCGTCCTTGCTTGAAGTGCTGAGAACGCCTATTCTGGGGTTTTTATTGAAGTACTCCATCAGACTTGCTGGCATATTAGCCTCCTCTTGAAATTGATATGGTCTCTTCTGCTTTAAATCGCCTTCCCATTTGCCTTTTCAGGAAAACCAAGATACTCAAGCGCTCTGTTCCTGATGCGGATCATATCCACAGTTTGAGATGCGCCATCCCCTTCCGCTGATTCAATATAGTTCAGGGAGAAGGTCAGCCTGCCGCTTACGCTGATGCCTGCAAGAAATAACGGGAAAGCCTTGCTGGCCGGGGCCACGGCGAACATGCGATCGAGCCTGAGTTTTCCGTAGATCTCAGGGATATCCACCCTCCCGATGTTCGAGGCTATGGTTCCTGGAAAGTTGTAGACCGCATCCCTGCAGATCGCAAAGGCTATGCTCTCTTTGTCCTGGGCAAATTCTGAAAGGTTCTTCGTCTGGCTGAATGCCTCTGGGAATAGTTCCACAAATGGGGCGTAATTGGTGAATGCATCGACCAGCGTTGGATCAAACTTCTCCATGTCGATGGCTGATGTATCGAGCATCGACGCATGCTTCTGAATGATCATATGGAGGTCCTTTGCATTTTCAAAGAGAGATTTCTCCCAGTTATAGGTGAAAGGAACCTTGAATGCACCCACAAAGAAGCCCAGGAAGTCGCCCAAATCCCCTTCGATGTGCCTACGCAGGTCGAAGGGGACCTGGATGGTCCTCCTGTTTTCTGGAAATGTGCCCATGACCTCCTGGTATGCGGCGAGGAATGCAGCAGTCACTGATGAACCGATGGCGACCTCATTTTCATGGCATACATCGACAAGTCTGCTCGTCTCTTCAGGCTCGAGCTGAAGGATGACTATGTTATGCCTGGTTCTCCTGGACCACGCCTCATGGATTTTAAGAAAATCTTCCTGTAAGAAGTAGTGAGGTCTCTTTCTCCACTGGTCATTATAATGGTCAATGGCAGTCGCTTCTTTGGAAGTTGACTGGGAGATGCCATCAGCCTTCGGGATGTAATCAGTGGTTGCAGGCGGGTAGATTGCCCGCACCTCGTTGTGTGGTTTTGAATAGCAGGCCAGGATATCGCGGAGCAGCTTTGCCAGGGATACCCCATCGCAGATGCAGTGCTCGGCAAAGGCTATCAGCTCTGAGACCTGCGGGGAATACACCAGAGCGAACCTGATCAGCGGGCCCTGATCTGGCTTGAAAGGGACCTGGTACTCATGCCTGACCTCATCGAACCACTGGCCCTCTGAGGCCCTTGGAGCAGTGCGAAACGCTGTTCCCGGGACATTATCTGTGGAAAACCAGGCCTCATGATTGCCATCGACTACGACCCTGGCGCCCATCAGAGGGTGCATGCCGCGAACAACGTCTATCGCTGACATGAGTTTCTTCTCATCCACATCCCCCATAATCCTGGCGACTACAGACATGCAGTTTTCTGCGCTCCATAACAAATACCTCTCAAAGTTGGTGAGCCGACGCACGCACCCAGGAATATCTCTGCCTTTGGCATTCCATTCATTCCGGTTCATCTCATCATCCCGCTTGAGCCTGGCTTTCAAGGTTATCGGTCCAGCTGGTAGCTGTGGCTAAAGAAGTTCATTGCTTTATATGGCTTGTAAATCTGGCGATATTTACATCAGGCCGTGCCCATAATCGTCGCCGACGGCATAGGTGAGAGCACAGCGCGCTGGGTCTTTGCCTCTCAGAAGGCCCACCCTTTTATTGGCAGCCAGCTCGTCTATGCCATAATCGAGATGTCAAAGGGTGTTCAGGCCTTCAGGGCAACGTTATATCTCAGAGCTGAGATGGCAACGAGATTCGGGCCAATAAGCGGCTTGCTGCCAGAAGAATCAAAAGACAGACTAAGCTGGGTGCTGAAATAGGATCAGGGCTTCGGCCAAAAGAGCTCATGTATTCTGCCGGCCTACTAGCTCTCTCGCTTTTATAAAACAGTCATGCCAAAGCTTGCCTAGAATCATGGGTGTTCCCCGCGGCCGCGGGGTCAGGGGGGCCCGTCGGCCTTGAGACACCCAATAGTTAATGCCTGGCCCAGAAAGTCGCATTGGCATTTCTTTGTTTAGCGCTCTCTACTTAGATTCAAGCAGATTCTAGATAAGATGAGCTGGTCACGGCCATGAGTGGCAGACCAGTTGGTTATTGCTGACCAAAAAGAAGATCCCTGCTACATTGGCTAGGCTAAGATTTTTTAATATCCAGTCGATTCGTCTCTCCATCAAAGATGCAGGAAAGATGACTGATTGATGGCTAAGTTGCATCA
>DATMZB010000445.1:0-3464 GCA_035560655.1 Methanotrichaceae archaeon
TTTTTTACGTTCCTCTGGAAGAGGAAGCTATACTGGCTGATACCACTGATGATTATTGTATTTTCATTTGCAATCCTACTGATATTTGCACAGACGACGGGGCTTGGACCCATAATTTATCCATTCATTTGATCTGGGGGAATGTAATATGGGGCTCGAAAACTTATGGATGAAATGGCTGGAGATCTCTGAGGCCATGGGGAATATAGTTGGGAGAGCCGTCCTGAGCATCTTCTATTTTGTGCTCTTTGCAGTACCTGGCCTGTACTTCACATTTGTATCAGACAGGGTGGGCAAGACCTTTGAGGAATCTAGCTACTTCGTTGAAGAGAGGACTGAGATGAGCAGCCTTGATGAATCGAGGCTGATGTGATGAGGATCCTGGGAATCTCTGGGCATTATCATGATGCAGCTGCGGCACTGATCGAGGACGGTGTGCCTGTAGCCATGGCAGAAGAGGAGAGGTTCACCAGGATAAAGCACGATTCCAGCTTTCCCAGGAACGCCATAAACTTCGTACTTGAGAGGTCGGGATCCAGAGACCTGGATTACGTGGTCTTTTATGAAAAGCCCTTTCTCAAGTTTGAGAGGTTTGCAGTCTCATCTCTATCTTTCTTTCCCAGGTCCTGCAAGGTCTTCGTGGAGGGAATGCTCTCTTACATTAAGGAGAAGATGTGGGTAAAGAGCCTGATAAAGGATGCTCTGGATATAGATGGAGATAAAATTCTGTTTGTGCCCCACCACCTCTCCCATTCTGCAGGATCTTTTTTTTGCTCCCCATTTGAGGAGTCTGCTATACTGTCTGTGGATGGCGTCGGAGAGTGGACCACCACAGCAATAGGCACTGGCGAGGAGAACAGGATAAACCTCTTCAAGGAGGTGAGGTTCCCACATAGCCTGGGGCTGCTTTACAGTGCCTTTACTGGTTATCTTGGCTTCAAGGTGAACGAGGGTGAGTATAAGCTGATGGGTATGTCGCCATATGGGGAGCCGGTCTATGAAGATAAAATCAGAAAGCTGATTGACATAAAAGATGATGGGAGCTACAGGCTAAACCTGGACTATCTTGCGTTTCATGCCCCGAATGATAAGCCTTATAATGATAAGTTTGTGGAGCTCTTCGGCGATCCCAGAGATCCCAAGATGGAGCACAGGTTCGAGAAGAGGCATGCAGATATAGCAGCCAGCATCCAGAAGGTCACTGAAGATGCACTCATCAAGCTAGCCAACAGCGCCTATGAGGCAAGCGGCTCAAAGAACCTCTGCATTGCGGGCGGAGTTGCTTTGAACAGCGTGGCCAACTTCAAGATACTCAACAGCACCAGGTTCGAGAAGATCTTCATCCAGCCAGCTGCGGGGGATGCAGGCGGCGCCCTGGGCGCGGCGCTCTTCATCTATTACTCAATCCTCGGCAACAAGAGGAGCTACACAATGGAGCATTCCTATTACGGGTCTGATCATGATAGCTCCTACATCCGGGAGTTTCTGGAGAGCGGCGGCATTGATTACGAGGAGTACGGGAGCGGCGAGATACCCCGGCTGATTGCAGAGGAGATTGATGGTGGAAAGGTAGTTGGGCTGTACCAGGGAAGATCAGAGTGGGGTCCAAGGGCGCTTGGGAATAGGAGCATCCTTGCAGATGCCAGGTCAAGGGATATGCTGAAAAATGTCAACCTGAAGATAAAGTTCAGAGAGAGCTTCAGGCCATTTGCCCCGTCAGTGATGTACGAGGACGCCGAGGACCTCTTTGAGATACCCAGAGATGATTATCCATCGAGGTTCATGCTCTATGTCTGTCCTGTCAGGCTGGATGTCAGGGATAAGGATATGCTGCCTGCCGTCACCCACATTGATGGCTCTGCCAGGCCTCAGGTGGTGATCCCTGATTTGAGCACGAGATACCACCAAACTCTGGAAAGATTCAAGGAGCTGACCGGGGTCGGATGTTTCCTCAATACCTCCTTCAATCTCAGCGGCGAGCCTATAGTCAATACGCCAGAGAATGCATACAGTTCATTCTCAAAGAGCATGATGGATACCTTGGTCCTTGAAAATTTTGTGGTGAGCAAGGATGGCAGGAACATCTAAGAGCATCCTGATTGGAGCTGGGCTCTTGATATTTGGGATCCTTGCAGCTCTTTTCCTGGTTGAAGGATATCTGGCTCTGGGGGAATGGGGCATGGATAAGGGGGATGATAAGCTCAGGCAGGTCGATCCACTGCTTGGATGGAGCTCAATACCCGGTCTTGACGAGACCTACAGCAGGCGCGAGTGGACTACGCACGTGAAGACGAACTCAGATGGCTTCAGGGATATAGAGAGAGCTATCGAGAAAGGCCCGGGGACATTCAGGATAGCCGTGATAGGAGATTCATTTGTAGAGTCGCTACAGGTGAACTACGAGGATCTGTTCACCCATCTGCTTGAATCAAAGCTGAACGCGGGCACAGATAGATACAGCAGGATAGAGGTGATGAACTTTGGAGTCAGAGGGTATGGGACAGGCCAGGAGCTCTTAAACTTCAGAGAGCATGTGGCAAAGTATGATCCTGACATGGTCGTGCTCCTCTTCTATCCAGAGAACGATGTGGCTGATAACAGGGTGGCATACGAGAGCCCTAGCCCGCTCTATCAGCGCCCTACATTTAACCTGACTGGAGATGGGGTGATAGAGTTCGTCCCTGTCAATAGGAGCACAGCAGCCAATGCAGATGATCAGCTCGATCAATCATCTTTAAGCATTACACAGAGGGCAATTATAGCCATCGAGACAAGAGCTCTGCCGCACGTATCGGCCCTCCTCTATAACATTGTTCGATATGACCCGGCGGTTAGGGAAGCTCTTTCAAACTATGGCATGAAGAAACCAGATTATATCCCCAATGGCTATTATATCTACTCCCCCAGGTATGATAAGCGGTGGGATAGCTCGTATATCAACGGCAACTTTACTGAGGCCTGGAAGGTTACAGAGGCATTATTACTGGCCTTGAAGAAAGAGTCAGAGGATAGCGGGGCAAAGTTCATACTTGTCATGGCAACAACCCGGTCACAGGTCTATCCAGACTGGTGGCAGGAATCCCTTGAATCATATCCCCAGATGAATGGCCAGGAGTGGGATCTGGAGAAGCCCAACAGTATACTCGGGAGATTCGCAGAAGAGAATAGTATAACCTATATCGACCTTCTTCCTTATTTCAAGGCATACGCCAAAGATACGGGTCCAAGGCTCTTCTTGCACTATGATGGTCATTGGACCAAGGAGGGGCACAGAGTAGCGGCAGATGCCATGTACCGGAGCCTCATATTAGAGATCCAACCTCGAGCCTCGGCATCTGCCACCTACGAGAGTGCTACAGATCCTGCATATAAAATGAGATTGTAGACTTCTTTCTCAACTATACCTGCGATCATGTCCATTTGCCCAATTAGGGCTCTTAGGCTTATCGTTTTTGCCTAAACAC
>DATMZB010000446.1:0-2012 GCA_035560655.1 Methanotrichaceae archaeon
CATAGGAGCAGAGGTTATAGCGCTCAATGTTATAAATGAAGTCACAGTTGCAAGCGCAGTTAGCCAACTGGGATCTGACCGCAAGGATGTAGAGGCCAGGCTCCAGGCTGCAGGCCAGAAGGCTGTAGACGGGGTCAAGAGCATGGGCGATGCCGCAGGCGTGCCAGTAACTACTATGGTCAGACAGGGCGCTCCAGCCCAGATGGTCGTAGATGTTTCTGCAGCCGAGAAGGTTGACCTGATAATCATGGGCAGCCACGGCGAGAGCGGCATGTCCAAGCTGCTGATTGGCAGCGTTGTACAGAAGGTTCTGTACTGGGCAACAGTCCCAGTGCTGGTAGTGAGATGATCTAAAATGGCAGCTGAGGCAGCATTCCTTATAGCAGATTCTCTGATATACGCCGCATTTGCAATAGTATTTGTGGTAGGTACAGTTCTTGCATACTTCGTCATTAGCCTCATAGGCGCAAGCTGAAAGAGGCCTGAAGGTATCCTGCCTGGATGCCTTCAAACTTATTTCTGATCTTTTTAATTCTATTCTCACGAGACCGTCCTATCTCGCCTTCTCATATCCTCAGGACGGCAGAACAATGATTCCGCCTGTGATATGCTTAAAGCATGATTGCCTGCCTAACCCTGGCTGAGCAGGCTATGATCTGAATTGTATAGAAGCCTCTATATTGGATGATGCTCAATTACAGAGTGAGGTGATTTGGCATGGCAGCAGAGGCATTCCTCATAGGAGATTCCATGATATACGCCGCATTTGCTATAGTATTCGTGGTGGGCATATTGCTGGCATATTTCGTCATAAGCCTCATAGGCGCAAGCTGAAAGATGGGGCCAGGAGGCATTATCCTCAATGAAGATTATGCCCCATACACTATTTTGACATTTTTGGGTATCTACTCCATCTAGCCTTTGCTGTGCAACCGTCCAGATATCGAGCCCTTATTACTTTCGTCCCTCCTGGATCATGCTTATGAAGCCAGGCAATGATTTGGGAAAAAGATCCTGATTTGGGAGATGATGCAATTGAAGCTGGATATCAAGGTGATAGATGTCGAGGAACAGCCTGTTCTGTCCATAAGAGAGACTGCATCCATGCCGTCCATTCCAGAGAGGATGGGCCAGATATTCTGTGAGATCGGCGCCTTCCTGGAGAAGAGCGGAATTGGACCTGCGGGCGCGCCCTTCGCTTACTGGCACGGCATGACTGAAGAGAGCATTCAAAAGGGCGTGTTCGATATGGAATGCGGTTTTCCTGTCAGCCAGCCAGCAGATGGCCAGGGAAGAATAATGAGAAGCAAGCTGCCTGGAGGAAAAGTCTTAACCGCCATGCATATCGGCCCTTATGAAACGCTTGCAGAGACATACCAGGCGCTCCAATCCTGGGCAGCGGAGAATGGATATCAGGCAGGGGAGGACATGTGGGAGGTATATCTCACCAACCCTGATGAGGTGCCTGATAAGTCCAGGTGGATGACACAGATCTTCTGGCTGGTGAAGTGACTCTGATCCTTTCCTTCACGCCGGATAATTTATCATGCAGGGCTCAAGATAGGCTTATTGAATGATGGAATAGGGCTTAATCTTATGTGTTGTGCTCTATGCCATGGGCTGTAGCTCGTGACCTCGGTCGGCCGACCCCGACCTCATGGCCGCTGTGAGAAGATAGTGCATCTAAGCCTGAAAAGAGCACCAAACACAAGAAACGATCCACACAACCTTTTGGGGGCGCCACTGACTACTGGATGTCTCAGGCCGACGGGCCCCCCTGACCCCGCGTTCGCGGGGAACACTCATGCATATAAGCCAGAGCTGCCGCAAAAGTACGATGGCCTCAGTACAAAGGACTTGGCTCATCCAAGCCAGAAACCTGCAAAGGTAATAGGTCTTTATAAATATATCTTCGGAGGACAGCGGATAGTGAAAATGAGGCCAAGATAGTGCAAGTTATACGTAGCACACACAGTACAGATTAAGCGGTTTAGAAGGCGTTCTTTGGAATC